>DAOWIP010000397.1 GCA_030640865.1 Sedimentisphaerales bacterium
GGTGTCGTGAGACTATAGGTGATATCGATCTGCTGGCTGAGGCTGACGATGAAGAGCTTGCCCGACATATTGTCGAAACATTCACGCGGATCGACGGCGTACAAGAGGTCATTTTAGCCGGTGAGACGAAGGCCTCGATTCGATTCACCGACCCGAATGTCTGTTCCGATTCGGTGCAGGTCGATTTACGAGTTGTGCCTTCCAAAAGTACGGGGGCGGCGTGGCAATATTTCACTGGCAGTAAGTATCACAACGTGCGGCTGCGCGAGATAGCCGCGAAGAAAAAACTCAAGCTGAACGAATACGGGCTGTTCAGAGGCGAAAAGCAGCTCGCCGGTAAAACCGAGCAGGATGTGTATAAAAAGCTGGGGCTGGCCTATATTCCGCCTACACTGCGTGAAGATCGGGGCGAAGTGGAACTGGCTCAAAAGAATAAGCTGCCGGCTGTAGTGGAACAGAAAAATATACGCGGCGATCTGCATATGCATACGCCCGCTTCGGACGGACGCAATACATTAGAAGAACTGACGGCGATGGCCCAGATGCTGGGCTACCAATACATCGCTGTTACCGACCATTCGCAAAGCTCGGCCATTGCCAATGGTCTCGACATCGAACGGTTGCTCGAACACATTAAAAAAATCAAGGCTCTCAACGAACAGTATGACGACATTACCATCCTAACGTCGTCCGAAGTCGATATCCTGATGGACGGGTCTATGGACTATCCGGACGATGTGCTGGCTCAACTCGATTTTGTGATTGGCTCGGTCCATTCGGGCATGGCCGGGCCGGAGGAAAAATGCACCGCTCGTGTCATCCGGGCGATGAAGAACCCATACGTGAACTGCATCGGCCATCCGACCGGCCGTCTGATCGGGACCAGGGAACCGATGAAGCTGGATATGAACGCGGTCATCGCGGCGGCAGTCGAGACCCACACGGCCCTGGAGATCAACGCGCATCCGATGCGGCTGGACCTCAAAGATATCCACATCCGGCTGGCAATCGAGGCCGGCGTAAAACTGATTATCAATACCGACGCCCACGATGTTGCCGGCCTGCAACTGATGAGGTACGGCGTGGCGACCGCTCAACGCGGTTGGGCCACCAGTTCCGACATCCTGAACTGTCAACCACTCGATACAATCCGGGCGTGGAGAGCGAAGGGTAGGAAGTAGAGGGTAGAGAGTAGAGAGTTGTGAGAAAAGAGAAGAGAGTGCAGGAGTGGAACATCGAATCCCGACTTGTCGGGAAACGTTCAATATTAAACATCGAATCGAAGAAAATGAATAGAATTGCCACGCGGCTGAAATAGGAGTATGTTATGGCTGATATGTTTTATATGCCGATGAACAGAAGAAAATTTATTCAAACAAGTCTGGGTGCCTTGGGAGCCGCGGTTACAATCGGCGTCGCGGCTGATCTGTCGGCGGAAGAAAATAAAAATCCGACCACTCGCTGGGCCTTTCTGGCCGATACGCATATCCCGGCGGATGAGAATAATATTTATCGAGGCTTCTATCCATACCGGAATTTGCCGAAAGTTACGTCCGGGATCATCTCCGCCGCACCGGACGGTGCAATTATTGCCGGAGACCTTGCTCGGCGGGAAGGTAAATTGGGCGATTATGCCAACCTGAAAAAACTGTTGGAACCGCTGGCGGAAAAAGCTCCGGTATTTCTGGCCCTGGGTAATCACGATAACCGCGTGAATTTTTACAAGGTATTTAAAACAACTTCGGGAGACAAACAGACTGTCAAAGACAAACACGTCGTCGTTATTGATAAGCCGCCGGTCCGTATGATTATTCTGGATTCCCTCTTATACGTAAATAAGGTGGCTGGACTGCTTGGCAAGGCCCAGCGAGACTGGCTGGCCAACTATCTCAAAAATTCCGATAACACCCCGACCATTTTATTCTTTCACCATACGCTGGATGATGGTGACGCGGCTTTGCTGGATGTGCCGCGTCTGTTCAAACTGATCAAACCTTATCGGCAGGTGAAGTGTATCGTCTATGGTCATTCGCATGCCTATAGTTTCTCTCAGTGGGAAGGGATTCAACTGATCAGTCTTCCCGCCGTGGGTTTCAATTTCCGCAATACCGAGCCGGTGGGCTGGGTTGAAGCGCAATTAACCGGTCAGGGAGGTGAATTTAAGTTGCATGCCGTTGCCGGCAATAAAAAGAAGGACGGCAGCACGACCAAACTGAAATGGCGAACATGATTCCACAAGAGTTGCTAAAGGAGCCGGTTCCATGAAACGCAATACATTAAATTTTCTGATCGATTTAATCTCATTGCTGGTTATGCTGGGCTTGATTCTGACGGGACTGCTGATGCGTTATGTCCTGCCCCACGGGCAGGGGCGGGGACGGAGTATGACCCTGTGGGGGCTGGATAGGCATGATTACGGGGATATTCACTTTTGGCTGGCAGCGGCGTTAATATCGCTGATACTGGTGCATGTATGGCTGCACTGGGGCTGGTGCTGCACTACGCTCAGTAAAATGCTCGGAGGGAAAGCACCGGGAAAAACGCGTCAGAATATTTTTGGTGTTATATTTTTATTAATCCTGATTGTTTTCGTCGCGGGTGGGCCATACTTGGCCCGAACGCAGGTCCGCACTGCCACTTACGAATCACGGCAAAGCGATCCTTCATTTATCAGCGGTCAGATGTCGCTGTCCGAGGCTGCTCGAATAGGGGGGATGACGGCGGCGGAGTTAATCCGAAAACTGAACCTGCCGGCCGATACCGACCCACACGAACAACTGGGAAGGCTCAGACGCTTCTACGGTTTTGAAATGCAAAAAGTAAGAAATATCGTCGAGAAAGATTAAGCACCTCTCCGCCTTCGGTAAAAAGGTGGCACGCGTTTTTATAAGACCGGCATCCGGCGCTTACTTTTTTTCCGGTTCCAGGTTGTCTTTAACCAGTGAATCGATTAGTTTCTGATGGTCGCTTTCGACGTCTGTCAGGACATTGTTACTGAAGATGACACGACGGCTGGGCTTGCCTTTGAGGCTCAGGGCCTTGGGCCGCACGCCTGAAAAGAGATTGCCCACAATAGTAATGTCTGTCGTGCCCTCAAGAACCATCCCTCCAGCGGCGAGGTCGCCTATTCGGCGTACGAACTTTTTAACGCCGCCAATGTAACTGTCTGAAAAGTTGTTGCCGGTTACCGTGATGCGACCGCTCTTTGGCCCGATGTACAGGGCGTCGTTACCCATAATTGTAAAAGTATTGGCGCTGACGGTGCAGCCGTGAGCATTGCGCAGCAGGATACCACCTTTGGTATCATGGGCGATCACGTTGGCGCTGAGTGTAATGCCGTAACAGTCCCGATCGAGAATGACGCCAGCGCCGTTGCATTCCTCAATCATATTTCCTGAAACTACCGAGCCGTATGTGTTTTCGATTACGACACCGTCGCCGAGATGATCGTCGAGGTTGTTACCCGTCATGCAGAGATTGAAAGCGTCGATACAACGCAGGGCATCGTTGTTTTCCTCGAACTGATTGGCGGAAACGACAATATCATGGCCGCCGATTATATTAAGGCCGGTTGCCTTATTGTAAGTGATCAGCGAATTACAGACACGTGGGTCCTCGATACAGAAGTCAAGCGTAATGCCGTCGCCGCCATGATAGCTGACGGTAAGCCCGTCGATAAAGACTTCATTTATGCGTCGGGCATAGATACCGGGACCACTTTTTTCGTTACCGGTCAGTCGAAAATCAGTCAGGCAAATCCGCCAGAGTGACGATTTACGGTTTTTGCCGCCGTCTGGGTGGCGCAGGATAAGAGCCGGTTCGCCATTGGTGTTTATGTTCTTGATGTGCGTCGCTGTGCCGGCCCCTTTCAGAAGCACATCCGACCCGGAAATAATCAGCGGTTGGTTAATCTCGAATATGCCCGGTGGCAAATGTACTACCCCACCCTCGTCCGGCAGTGCGTTTAGGGCCGCCTGCAGACTGGGATAAGCAGCCGCGTCGATAATCCCCCGGGCGCCCGGAAGAACACTCTGCGCAGGGGAACCACCGTGGGCCGACTGGGCGGGTAACTTCCACAGAACTGTGATTATCACGATCCCGGCGATCAATACAATTGTATGTCTGTATGTGTGTCTCATCTGTTTGTCTAATGCCTCCATTTTCAACCGTCCCTATGGGACTACTGTTCGAGTTGTAACTTATCGTCGAGCGTTTGTTTTACCTTGTGCATCATTTCCACGAAATTTACCTGCCGGTGTGTGAGTTCCTTGAGTTTTTCGTTGGTACTTATCTTTTGTTCGATTTCGCGCAGCTTCTGTTTATCGGCCACCTCTACCGGTTTTTGCTCCTGCTCCAGTTGCCCGATCTTTACCGCCTGCTGTTGATACTGTTTTATCAGGCCGCCGGCTTCGGCATCCTCATTCACGGCTTTTTGGGCCTCCTTGAGCAGGATGGTTCTTTCGTGGGCCGCTATCCGCAGGCCCAGGTTGCTCGCCATTTCGATTAATTGTTCCATATTATATACCTTTTTTATCGCGGCTGGTTAATACTACATATTTACACAAAAGGGGCACCGCTTTTTTACAGCGACGCCCCTTTTTATGAACTTTCATTATCCGCTCCGGTTAAGAGCCGAAGGGTAAAATATCTAAATCCGCCTGGAATTAGAACTGGAACTGTAACTGGGTGCGGACCATAAACAGGCTGTTGTTCTGTACACCGTCAAAGTTGGCACTGCTGGATGTTATGGGCAGATCGTCGATATAGGAGAGGTCCATACTGAGTTTCAGGTCCTGCCCGGAAATATAGTAGTTCCAGCCTGCGGCGTATTCATACATATCATTGGTGCTATCGACATGTACGCCACTGACCCGGCTGACCAACTCGAACTTCTCAGGCACGACGAAATAACCAGCCTGTGCATACCAGCCGTAGTTGTCAAGTTCGCAACCATCTATGATTGCACCGGTAATGGGATCGGCAACATTCCGGCCGGTGCCGAAGTCGTTCTCAAAGGCGAGTTCGCCCGCGTCCGCGTCCACATGCTGATAAAAGCCCTCAAGAATGACCGAGAGACCGTTGGATTTCATGGCAAAATCGATGCCAAGCAGAGTTGTCTCTCCGCCCAGTTCATAAACATCCGACCGTCCATCAGGATTTTTCCCGAGAAATTCGTAGCTGTCGCTTTCGCCGCCGGCGAAGTGATCTTCGTTACGGTCGTTGCTGTAGGCGAAACTAAAGCCGACCTGTGAGACGAGATTATCATGGCCCTTCAGGTCCGACTCGTTGGCGAAATCCTTGGCGGTCGCGCCCATCATTGGAACAGCCAGTCGTGCCGCAATACCCGGACTATTGTCATTACCGCTAAAAGGCGTATCATCGTTGTTCTGCAGCCCATTAAACAACATAATGCGATAGTTGGGCTTGATGTCGCCCATATCCAGCGTTCCGAACAGTTCCACACCGGTTGTCCGGTCGATATTGAACACCTCATTAGCGAGGGAACGATCGACAAGCATCTGCCGTCCGGAACTGGTTGGTTCCTGTTTGCCGAAAGGTCCTTTATAACGGCCCAGTCTGACACCCATTTCGGGCATAAAATTATAACTTACCTCATAGGTGTACAAGGCTGAATCGCTATCGTCCGCATCATCATCCGCCTCAAAACAGATATTATAGTTGATGTCCTTGAGGACATGACCACGCAGATACAGCTTGACCCGCTCCAGTTCAAATGCGCTGGCGCTGGAATCGACCCCGCTGGCTCCGAATGGCGGTCGAGTTCCGTCTTGCATCATATCGTTTGATCCATCATCGCTCAACCCGTATGTATGACGAAACTGCAGGCGGGTATCGAATTCGAGCTTGAACTGATCGTCTGCGCTTTTGATGAAGAACCGCTTGTCATATCCGGCCGTCAGGGCTGAATCAGCAGCCATCTGGGCCGGGGCGGAATCCATCTGGGCCACCATTCCCTTCAATAACTCAGCGTTACTGCCCTGTTTGTTCAGTTGGGCTTCTAATTGAGCCACACGCGTCTGGAGGGCCTGGAGTTGTGTTTCTGTGTCGCCGTCCGCGGCGCCCAGAACCGGCGAGCCGGTCCATAACAGTACCAGAGTACCAACCATCATTAATGTTACCAACTTTTTCATGTCTTACTCCCTTTCACGGCATTTACAGCCTGCTAAGTAAATAACGCTGTCCCACGGCGGAACAGACACCCTTAATTAATACAATGCTATTATCAATACTGATACACGCTCCGCACATTTTATCGGCTGGAAAAAATGTCAGGCTTGAATAATTGCGAGATTAAACTGCCAGTACTGATAATGGACGTTTTACTCCTGTCGTCCGGGTAGCGGACGAAATAATTCGCGGCATTCACTAACTGGTTCCTGTTGTGAAAGCTTTTTACCAGCTCTTGCTGTTAAGCAGGGGTTCTTTACCAGCCCCTGATGTAAAATCAGGGGGTAAAAACCATGATAAACCAATATTATTGCTTAATCAACAATCTGATGATAAGCTAACCGGAACACAAAGACTATTATATGTGTATAAAACAATTGGCAAGTAAAAAAAAGATTTTTTTTGTAAAAGTGTTACCATTTTTTCTACTTTTGACAGGATATCGTCAAAAGGACCCTTTTGGAGAATGTCCAAGTATGGAGAAATCCGACCTTCGCATGATTGTTTTCGATTTCGACGGCGTTATCGCCGACACCGAAAAATCGCATTTTGAGATGTTCAGGCAATCTCTGCTGGACGATGGTGTCACGCTCACATGGCCGGAATATTGTGAGAAATATCTCGGTTACAGTGATCGCGAATGTTTTAAGCAGGTTCTGGCCGATAAGGGCCGGCAGTACGGCAACGAAACAGTGGAACGGCTTTTTCAGCGTA
>DAOWIP010000097.1 GCA_030640865.1 Sedimentisphaerales bacterium
CTCATAAACCATCAGAGGCAAACTCGCCACCGTTTCGGATAATATCCGCACGCAAGCATAAACGGCTGAATCAGTTAACGCCTTGCTCGGCGTGATCCCGATCCCGCTATCGGTGGCTGAGCCGTAGCCAATACCCTCTAATACCTGTACCATGTTCGATCGCCGCTCTGTTTTTTGTTGGTTGGTCCTCGTTATCAAGCTATCTAGCAAACCCATTAACTGGCCTTAGTCCAGGTGATCACCGTTGCGATCGTCCCCATTAGCACAAAATAAAACCCCGGCACCATTAACGCCGCTGGTGGGTACACAAAATAAAGCCCACCTGAAAGCATCAATAAACCCGCCAGGGTTATCACGTCCTTTCGATCCATAAAAAATAGCCGAGCTCATCACTCGGCTACACTCTACACTATTCAATTATCAACCGTTTGGGATTATGGATCCGTGTTTTTCTTTCCCGCGCCCACCTTGTCATTCCCGCGTAGGCGGGAATCCATCTTTTTCGTCAGCAACGGTGTTTCTGAGCAAATGGACCCCTGCCTCCGCAGGGGCGACAGCTTTTCGCAACAGAAACTAATTAAAAACTTATCCGGGAGCTTTGCCATTGCCTCAGAAGGTCAGGACAATTTCGATCATCGTGCCGTTGTTTAACGAGCGTGACAATGTCCGCGAATTAGTGGAAAATATCGTGGCTGTTGGTCGTGAGAACACAATCGACATGGAACTGATCATGGTCGATGACGGCAGTACCGACGGTACGATTGATCTCCTGCAGCAGTTGCAGTCGTCTTATGACAGTCTGAAGATTATTCAACTGCGGCGTAATTTCGGCCAGACCGCCGCCCTCGCTGCCGGGTTCGATCACGCCCACGGTGAGATAATCATCCCCCTTGACGGTGATCTCCAGAACGACCCGGCTGACATCCCGAAACTGCTGGCCAAACTGGATGAAGGCTATGACGTGGTCAGCGGCTGGCGCCGGCGGCGCAAAGACTCGCTGCTGACACGCAAGGTTCCATCCCGGATGGCCAACTTTCTTATCGGTGTAATCACCGGCGTCAGGCTGCATGACTACGGCTGTACGCTCAAGGCATATCGCCGTGATGTGGTCGAGCATATCAATCTGTACGGCGAGATGCATCGCTTCCTGCCGGCTATTGCCAGTTGGTCCGGTGCGAAAGTTACCGAGATCGAAGTAACCCATCACCCACGACGGCGGGGTAAAAGCAAGTACGGCCTGAACCGCACTATGAAGGTACTGCTGGATTTGGTAACGGTAAAATTTCTCGGTTCGTTCAGCACCAGGCCGCTACACATTTTCGGCGGTATCGGGCTGCTCGCTATGCTGCTGTCATTTATTCTCGGCGTAATTATGTTCTATCAGAAATATGCCGGTGCGGGCGATGGAGATATGACCGACAGTCCTCTGCTGCTTATGTCCGCAATGCTTCTGATGATGAGCGTACAATTCCTGTTGATGGGACTATTGGCCGAGATGATGTGCCGGACCTATCACGAATCACAGAGCAAATCAACCTATATCGTTCGCCGAATATATGAGCCGGGCGTCAAAAAAAATTCTCCTTCAACATCAGAAGAAGGCAGCGATAATGGCGAAGCGTAAAAGACCCACGCCCTCGGTTCGAGCGACCGGTCGATCTTCAGCACGGCCGACAGTTAGGCCGACATCCGCAATAAAACCCGGTCCGCGGCTCTCACGTTCCGCAGTCGCGATTCTCCTGCCGGCGGTCATATTGGCGGCGATCCCGTTTGCTTACGGTAAATATCTCGAATTCAACACCAACGGCGCCTTTGACGGCGGGCTTAATGTTTATAGCGCACAAAGCATCGTGAACGGACGGAAACTCGACGTAGATATCTTTCCAAGTGCTCGTCCGGCAACTTTGCTGGTGAATGTTGTCGGGGTGGCTCTGTTCGGCTATAGCGAGTTCGGGCCTAAGCTGATTCAAATGCTTATGCAGCTAACGGGACTGGGGTTGATGTTTTATACCTTGCGCAAATTATACGGCAACCTTCCAGCCGCGGTCGCATTGGTTCTGGCCGCGTTTTATCTGAGCTGCCCGCCATTTGCCAAGTTCGGCAATGTCAAAGAGCAGTTTATGGTCGCCTGTATGCTCGTTGCTGTCTGCGCGTTTATCCTTTGTTATGTGAACGGACGAAGCTGGTATCTGCTGATAGCCGGGGCGGTAGCGATAAACACGTTTTATTTCAAGCCGACAGGGTTTTCCATTGTGATTGCTATAGGCCTCTGGCTTCTCGCCCAGCCGCTGCTGCGACGGTATCATTGGCGGCATACTGTCAGAGACTTTTTATGGCTGTTTTTCGGTGCGGGCCTTGGCCTTGTACCGCTGGCGTTATTTTATGCCTGGCAGGGTCGGCTGTCGTCATTTTTACATCGACCTCCAGCTTCTACTGTTGTACTGATACTGGAAGTATATGTTATCTTTTTAGTCGCCCGGTTCATTTTGCGTAATATCAATTGGCGCAAGGTGAGGCTTCGTCTGGTATTAGTGCTGCTGGGAGTAACGGTGCTGGTGTTTGTGCTGACTTCGCTTTACGTAGCTTTGTTTTTCAGGGAGAAGGGGCAACTGGTGCCCTGGCTGAAAGACATCCCTTTCATTTATTACGCCAATGTGGCCCTGATGAGGGGCCGTGGCACTTTGAATGGGCTTATTAAGTTGGCTGCGACTTCCGGCGAGTATATTACCGGCAGCCGTCAGGCCACGGTCTTTCGTTCGCAGTATGACTGGGTAATCAGATATTACAATTATCTGTTGGTTCCTATCGGTCTGGGCGTATTAGCCGTTTTATGGCGACTTTACAGGGCGGCGGCTTACGCGATCCGATCAAAGGACAACTTACATCAGATTGACGTTGCGGAGCGGTTCGTACCGCTTATAGCTTTTTGGTGGGTTCTGGATATGCTGTTTATCTGGATTTCACCCCGCAGCTATGTGGAATACTTTCTGCCGCTCACTGTCTCCGCGGCCATGCTAAGCGCCTATGTCGTCTATCGCTGCCGAAAGAACTCCGTCGGTTTATTGTGGCTGCCGGCGGTGTGGCTGATTGTCAATGTGATATTTACATGGATTATCCCGGCTGAGCACGCGCCGTATATCGCTTTGCGCACCGCCGGGACGGTAGGGGAATACTGGGGACAATTTATTATAAAATGTCTGTTTATGGCCCCGGCGGCGGCCGCTTACCTGCTAATGAAAAAAAAAGAGCTTCAGCCGGTCCGCTGGGCGGTTTTGGTTCTGCTTTGCGGCGTGATGTTTTTCTGGTGGAACGGCGTCAATCTCAATAATTTCAAAGACAGGGTTGTTACCCTCCGGCAGGTCCGCCGGCAGGGCGCGGTTTATCCCTGGGAACAGGTCGCACATTACATCCGCGATAATTCCTCACCGGACGACAAGCTCTATGTCTGGGGCTGGTATCCGGGCATCTATGTCCAGGCCGGGCAATTTTGTCCCGCGACCCATCCGGCCTACGGCGATATGCACTCCGACAATCCGGAGGTGGTACGGAGAAAAATCGACAAACTGGTAAGCCAACTGCGGGCCGACCCGCCCCGGTTCATCGTCGATTCCCGGAAAATTCATTTTCCATTCTATGAGCATCCCGTTTTTGATTTATGGCCGCAGTGGCGGGACGCGAAAAAGGGCGTATTTCAATTTCTATTCCAAAGCGGCCGGCCGATCACACATAAATACTTTCTGACGCCCGGTGAGTGGCAAAGATTCCGCGAATTAAACCTCTCCCAGGTCGAACAGTGCTCTTTTCTTTTACTGACAGACAAAAATCACGCGGGCGGCCCGCTACCGGCGGATAAGGCACGCGAACTCGCCCAGCGAGAAAGCCGACGACACCAGGCAATGTTCCCACTGCGAGAGTTTGTAATGAATAACTATACTCTACTACCGCTTCGTACGAACATGTTTGTCTTTAAGTATAAAAAATAAAACATTATGCCGTAAAATCGCGCACGGTTACACAGAACTACCTCGATTATGGATTCCAAACCGGAAAAATAACAGGGAGCATGTTTATGAAGATTCTCATGCTCAATTATGAGTTTCCCCCAATAGGCGGCGGGGCCGGGCCGGTTACACTCGAACTGTGCCGACAGTTGGTCAAATTCGGCCATCATGTCGATGTGGTTACTATGGCCTATGATAACCTGCCTGACTTCGAGTGTCTCGACGGAGTGAATATATATCGTACACCGGCCCTGCGTAAAAGGCCCGACATCTGCCATACACACGAGATGGCCACCTATCTGGGCGGGGCACTGCCCAAAGTCCTGCAGTTGGCCCGGCAGGTGCGATACGACGTTATCCACTGCCATTTTATCTTTCCCACCGAGCCGCTGGCCTTGCTTGTCTCCAAAATTACCGGCGTTCCATTTCTGGTAACCTGTCACGGCAGTGATGTACCCGGCTATAACCCGGAC
>DAOWIP010000526.1 GCA_030640865.1 Sedimentisphaerales bacterium
ATGGGTCCGTTCTCTGCCGGGACCCGGCAGCGGTACTCCAATCATCCGCAACGGCCGGGTGTTTATAGCGTCTGCTGATCGGCAAGGCCGTGACCTGCTGGCGCTGTGTTTCGATGAGAAAAGCGGCAGGGAACTATGGCGGCGAAAACTGGGAAGTCTGAAACGCCGATATCCACGCAATGAAATGGCTTCTCCCTCGCCGGTAGCGGATGAGAAACTGGTTTGTTTTATGTTCGGTAGCGGAGATATGGCTGGGCTGGACCTTGAGGGAAACGTACTCTGGAAGCGGAACATCGAAAAAGAGTATGGAAATCTCGCTTTTCAGTTCGGCTATAGCTCCAGCCCGTTGCTTTATAAAGAAACGCTTTATATTCCTGTTCTCAGACGCGACAAACCATATCGACCACCCAGGAGCGATTTGCCTTTGGACTCGTTCCTGTTGGCGATGGAGGCGAAGACCGGCAAAATCCTTTGGAAACAACTCCGTCAAACTGACACTTACGATGAGTCGATGGAAAGTTATATAACTCCGATCGTTTTTGACAATCACGGACGCAATGAGATTTTATTGACAGGATGCGATTACGTTACCAGTCATGACCCCGAAACAGGCAGGGAGCTTTGGCGTTTTGAGTACATAACCACCCGACGCCGGGACCAACGGATTATCCCTTCCCTTGTAACGGCCGATGGTTTGATTTTCGGAAGTCGTCATAAGCACGGCGGCGTATTCGCGATTAAAACATTACGTGAGGGAAGAAATACCAAGGTCGATTATGCCTGGAATTTCACCGGCCCCTCGCCGGACTGCGGCACACCGCTTTATTATGACGGCCTGCTGTATGTACTGGACGGGATCAAACGCGGCAAAACACTTTCCTGTCTGGACCCGAAGACCGCCAAAGTCCTCTGGCAGGGTAAGATTGGAGGAAACGCTCCCTGGCGGGCATCGCTGACCGGGGCGGACGGCAAACTTTACTGTATAAACGAGGTCTCGGAGGCAATTGTCTTAATGGCGGGTCGGCAGGGGTTCAGGATTCTGTTCCGATACGATTTTAAGGAAAAACCATCCCGCTCTTCGATTGCCGTTGCCAACGGCCGACTGTTCATCCGAACGAGTAAGAATCTGTATTGCATTGGCAAGAGCCAAAATATCATGTTGAAATAATTATTTCTTCGCGGGATTCATCATTCGGCCCAGGAAGAGGATACTGCCGGTATGGTTATCGCGGATGAGGAATAAGAACGGGTGATCGGCGCGAAAGACCGGCGGGGGGGTTGGCATGGCTTTCAGCGTCATTACCACGCCGGTGGCTGCCGCCGCCTCGGTACCTTCCTCGTTGACCTCAACGAAGGCTTTGTGCACTACTGCTGATATATACAGGTCTTTGCGGCCGTTCATTCCGGAAAAATCAGCCGCCATCGTAAAGGCGTTCGGCATACCCATAGCCGCAAGAGTGCCAGCCAAGCCAAACTCACTGGTCATCTTGAACTTCGGCAGAAACACCCTGACTTCCCTCTGGTGCAGCCGGTTGATGTATCCTTTCAGTGTTTTACGGTTAAGCGCCTTTTCCAGACCGCCAAGTCCATCGATCCCGCGGGGCAGGAGGACTACCATGCTCAAGTCATCGCCCTTATAGGGCATTTCGAGAATCTGGAGGTTGTCTGTTTCGGCATACTTGAAATCCCCCATCTGGTACATCATTGGCGCTTCGACTTTTTTCTTTGCTGTTATATGGAATGGTACCGTTTTGGTATTTTTCTCCTTGAATTTGACGGCCCAGTCGCCCTTGAAATAGATGGCATTGGTCAATACCAGCCGGGTCAACTTTTGGAGAACCCCTTTTTTGATCAAGTTCTTGATCTTGTTATTGGTTTTCTTTTCGACCCAGGCATTGATCCTCTGTCGGGTTTTTTCTGTTTCATTTACGAAATCAACTTCGTTTAACCTGGCGGAGTAATATTTATCCGTCCGTTCGAGAAACTCCCGCAGAAAGTCATATCCTTTTTGCCCCCAAAGGGCATTGGCGACATGAAGCTTATAGCCGCCCTTTTTACCGCCGGCGTTCAGGTGTTTTTGCAGCGCCGCGAAGGCCGGATGCATCTGATCCTGGTCGAAAGGAAAACACAGCGTTTGGGCCATCTGTTTTTCCGTCTCGCCTCGCGCCCCGACCCAGGTCATCGCCAGTGCCGTCGATATGCTGTACGGCGAAAAGAAAAGATTCTCATCTTTCTTCTGGTCTTTCAGTTTCGCGTACAGTTCCAGCGCAAAGGCGGTATTACCTTCCGCGATGGCCTGCTGATCCCGTTTCTTGCCTTCTTTTTTGACGTTTGACTTCTGCGCAGCCGCGATTGTGCCGCTGAAACAGAGAACACTGCCGTTTTTTGTTGACAGGTAAAGCCGTCCATTCGCTGCCGCCATACCATCCCATACGGGAAGAGCGTCGAGATTGTACCCCTTCAGCTTTTTGCCGTCCGATGCGGAAACTGCCCAGAGCCGAGCGCCCTTTCTGCCCTCAAACGCTCCCAAAGGATCAGAGGGATCAACGACGTCCGGAGTACCGGCAATAAAAAGCGTTTTGTCCGCAATCGTCATCGCCTTGACACATATCGGCACACTGACCATCCAGCGGGTCTCGTAATTCCCGCCGACTCTCCCGAAATTATTTTTTTTGAGCGGTTTCCGGGACGGTGATGATTGAAAATCACTGGCGAACAGCATATATTCCTGCTTGCCGGGATGAAGGAAGCTTTTTCGTTTGGCATCCCAATAGGCACTGACTCCATAGGCGATCTGGTCGTCAAAAATCAGAAGCTGGGCCTGCGAAACCGTACCGACTACCCAATGGGTTCGGTTGAACCATGTCTCATCACGAAAACCAGCCGTGGAGAACACAGTATTTCCAATTCTCTTTGTACCCGCACCCGCATCCCCGAAAACCCTGTTTTCCCTCATGTAGATGGATTTTCCGTCACTGACCATGATGTCGGACAGCGCGCCGGGAAGTATAAACGCATCGCCGGGCGGCATTTCACCAGTCTGCGGATCAGGACTGTAGATTACTTGCTCCTCAATGACTTTGCCGGTTTGCGGGCCAAGAGCATAAACGTAAATTCCTTCGTCCAGATAGGACGATCGCCCAGCCGCGAAATACGCCACATCATCTTCGACCAGGATACTACCGTGCACCGGCCAGGCAGATTCAAGTTGGCCAAACGCTCCTATCAGCCGCGAGTCAGGTGCCGCCCGGAATCGCCAGGCACATTCACCGTCTGACGCCCGCAGACAATATACCCACCCGTCCGCGGACCCGAACAAAACCAGGTGTCGGTACACTGTCGGAGGCGTATCCACTCTGCCGGCAGCGGTAAAGCTCCAGGCTTCTGTACCGTTTGCGGCATCGAAGGCAATAACTCGATGCTCATCAATCGAGGTAACGAACAGTTTTCCATTAGCCACTACGACCGGACTGATTTTGCCGCCTATATTAGTCTGCCACAGAGGTTTCAGGTCAGCGGGGACGGCCGATTTCGTCGAACCGCTACGGCGGGCATCGTGTCGAAAAGTAGGCCAGTCGTCGGCGCCGGGCGATATGCCTTTACTTTGGCCATCAGTAAATGCCGGACCCCGTATCAACCGCGGCCCTTTGTCTTTTTTCCGGGATGATTGCTTATGTGCGTTTTCCGGCGCCAGCGCGAAATATCCGTTCAGTTTTGAGGCGATAAAACATTCACACGGGTGCGGCGTGAGATAAAGCAATCCATTACACGGTAGAATACCATAAAGACACGCGCCGCGGGCCCAGTGGTGCAGTAAATTTTTACCGGTATCAAGGTTCAGAAACTCCACGCCTCGTCGCGACGTGAGCAGAAACCGGGTTGTGGCCTTGTTTCGATAACAGCGGTGGTGATGGCCTACGTTGAACGTCTCGTGTGTTGAGAACCGCTGTTTTATATCGCCCGTTTTGGGGTCAAGGCCGATAACGGAATATGTGAGCTTGTCCTGATCCGGGATATAGTGCCTGCTTTTCCCCTTGCCCTCCACGATTTCCTTGTGTTCGTGAATCCAGACCAGCCCGTCGATCACAAACACATCAGGTTGGCCGAAGTGCATCCACCCGCCGTACCTGCGTTTCCACAATTGTTTGCCGTCCTTAGCGGACAAAGCGTAAAGGCTCCCCGGAATCGAGTGCCAGGGATCGCGTTTTTCCATCTCTGGCTGAGCGTAAAGCAGGGTGCCGTTGCTGTAAAGCATTACGCACATATCGTTCATTCGCGTTCCGAACAGGGCAAGAAACTCAGGCACCTCCGGACGTGGGGTTCGCCACATTTCTTCGCCCGTTGCCAGGTTCAGACTTACGACGGCGTTACGGTCCATCATAAAAAGCTGTCCGTCGCCCACGGCCACACTAATACGCCCGAAAGGTTCACCCCCGTCGGCCCTTGCACGTAACCCCTGATAGTCGCCTTTTTTCCACAGCAGTTTTCCACTGTCGGCCTCGATGACACAAACACTCTTGCGTACCGCCGGTGACTTATTATTTTTCGGCTTCTGAGAAACCTTATTGACGGAAAGGATTAACCGTCCCTCGTGGTATAGTATCTCATCCGTGCCGGCGGTACCGTCGTATGTTTTGATAATACGTCCGGTGGCGGCGTCGATTGCCGTTAGCGGAGCGTTGAAACCGAGAGTAACATAGACCGTATCATCGATTGCGACCAACCGTTTGGCCAATTGTGTGGGCTGATTAAACCGTCCGAGCCACTTGCCGCTCCATTGTTGCCAGCCCCACTGGGGCATTGGGCGTTTCCAGAGCAGGATGCCGTTAAACGCGTCTCTGGCAACGAGGAACCACCGGTCTGGAAGGCTTCCGTCGATGCCTGCCGGGGCCTCGTCAACAATAGCAAAAATACGACCATGCGAAGAAACCATAGCGCTGGTACTTGGTACGGTATCGTGGTGCCGGGACCACATCGGCCCCGCCGTCCATTGCATATGTTTCGGAGGTCCGACGACTTTGTCATCAGCAACAGCGTTGCCGTCCGGGCTGTGAAGCCAGTGCGTCCATTCGTCAATGTCGTTCGGCCAGGGCTTTACAGTCTTTGTCCATGTTGCGCCATTTTTGATGTATGCTGCGCCTTGCGGAACAAGGGCTCGCATAACCTCTTCCATCGGGATTGCGCCAAGGTTCTCCGAAATCAACAGGTTGACCATATTCTCGGCATACGGCAGTTCCCTGCGCGTCCAGTACATGACCGTTATGGTGCCGTACTTTCCCCGTGAGCGAATATGCTCACGTGCCTTGCCGACGTTTTTCGTGTTTTCATCCAAAGCGTGAACGATGTAACTGTCGCCGGTATGAAGTTCGGCTGTCAGCCTGCCGTCCCCACAACCAACGTGCACGATTAGCCCACCGCGAACACCAGTAGCCTTGAGTATGTGCTGTGCCAATGCACGTTCGGACGAGTGATCTATATTGACTAAAGTGGTCTCTGAACCGGCCATAATGGATCCGGCCATAAAAAAGATAATCGTTCCGACAGTTTTCAGTTTCAAAAAAATAATCATCGCTATCCTCCTAATTCTTATAACCAACCACGGAGATTTTGTATTTGTCGGCCAGTTTGATGGTTTC
>DAOWIP010000175.1 GCA_030640865.1 Sedimentisphaerales bacterium
GAATCTGATGCATGGCGAGACGAATTATTTCGATGTTTTTGAGCGGGCCTTGTACAGCGGACTACTGTCCGGGGTTTCGTTGGACGGGGAAAAGTTTTTCTATGTGAATCCTCTGGAGACCGATGGTCTGGAGAAGTTTAACCATGGCTCCAATGGACGAAAAAGCTGGTTTAAAACTTCATGCTGTCCGACCAATATAGCACGATTTCTACCGTCGTTGAGCGGTTATGTATATGCTGTGGATAACGAGGGTGTCTATGTAAATCTATACGTAACCAATACCGGCAAGGTAGCGGTAAAAAACAGACAGGTTACACTGCTGCAGGAGACACGCTATCCATGGGAAGGTAGAGTAAAGCTGACAGTGAACCCTGAACAAAAGGGCAAATTCAATATTAACATGAGGATTCCAGGCTGGTGCCGGGGAGAACCGGTACCCGGCGATCTGTATCGGTTTGCCGACACATTAACCGAACAAAATCACGCACGATTAAAAATAAATGGGGAAATCCAAAGTGAGTTGGAAGTCAACAAAGGCTATGTAAAACTGACGCGGAATTGGAGAAAAGGAGATGTGATTGAGTTGAACATGCCGATGCCGGTACGACGGGTGGCGGCAAATGAGAAGGTAAAAGACGACCGTGCGAAGGTAGCGCTGCAACGTGGACCGATTGTGTACTGCTTGGAAGAAGTGGATAACGGCAATATGGTCCGAAACTTATATTTGCCGCCGGAAAGCGAACTTACGAGCGTTTATCAGGGCAATCTGCTGGGGGCTGTGGTGGTGGTAAAGGGGCGGGCAACAGTGCGAAAGGCAGAGAAAAAAGTTACGGTACCTTTCACGGCAGTGCCGTATTATAGTTGGAATAACAGGGATACGGGCCAGATGGTGGTATGGCTGACAGCCAAATAACATATTTAGCCCACGGTTTTACCGTGGGTTCATTGCGGTTTTATGTCAAGGTTTATGAATTTTTAGAGGTTCCCTGAATCTGAATTGGCTGGTATTATGAGCGGCAATGATAGTTACGACATCTCCATAATTCGGCCTCAGATGCGCGATGAGGATTTCGGTATCAGGGGCCGTAACATGACTCATAAAAGGTTAAGAGCCATAAGGAAGGGCTTATTGACGCTGAGTTGTTGGACGCTATCGACTGGGACGATGATACCAGAAAGATAATCGAAAAGGACCAGGCTGATGAGGATGGGCATATCAGCAGATGGCGGACACTGCTTCAATCCAGTTGATGAGTCACAAATGAAGGTTGTGCTGGAAAAGCTGTATGTCAGGTATAACCGGCGACGGCTTATAGAGCCGGACCCGTTGCAATTCGTATATCGATATTCCAGCCGGGCGGATATGGAGATTGTCGCTCTTTTATCCGCCGTTCTTGCTTACGGCAGGGTTCGGCAGATCGAAAAAAATCTGACTAACTTGTTCGCGCGTATGGGCAACAACCCTTTTGACTTCGTACTGAACTTCGACGAGCGGGCAGGGGCCGGACTGAAAAAATTTAAACATCGATTTACAACCGGTGATAATATATCGGATTTACTGTTCCTGCTCAAAACGGTTATTGACCGGCACGGCACTATCGAGGCCTTTTTTGTTCAGGGTTACAATTCCAGTGATAAAAACATCATCCCTGCCCTGTCAAATTTTTGTGGTTCGCTGTTGCGAATCTATGCCGAAACTTTCAGCCGGCAGCCTGACCGCGGCTTGAGGTATCTGCTCGCCGACCCCAACGACCGAAGTGCCTGCAAAAGATTGAATCTGTTTTTACGTTGGATGGTGCGCGATGATGATGTGGATACGGGATTATGGAAATCGGTTGACAAGGCAAAACTGATCGTTCCTGTCGATGTGCACATAGCCAGACTTTGCCGAATATTGAAGCTCTACAACCGAAAAACGGTTTCATTGGCTTCGGCTGTTGAAATAACAGAGAGCTTTGCGAAAATCCAGCCGGGGGATCCTGTAAAATATGACTTCGCATTAAGCAGAATCGGAATTGTGGAAAATTGCAACGGCAAATACAAACCTCATTGCGACAACTGTGAATTGATTGCTTTTTGTCGAGAAAAACACTGAATGCCGTAGGGTGGGTTCTTAACCCACCTGTTCCACCTCCCACAGCCTCAACTAATGTTCAGATAAAAAATGATATTAATGTTCAGATTAAATGGTGCGACATATCGCACCCTACTTAACTATTTTGTTTCTGCCACCATTTTCGCCACTTCTCGGCGACCTCCTGTAAACGGCGGAGTAAAAGTGCGGCGGGTGGCGGACCAAAACCGCGGCACCCAAGCCCTATTTACCCCGCTCACTACGGGATGTCAAACATTTTTCATCTCCTACACACCTACCCCCGGATTTCCCACGTATCCCGAGGATATACCATCACTTTTTCCGGCGTTTCAGACGCTGCCGAGAGTCCCTCAGGCGATAACTTTCACCATTGGCTTCCAGGATATGCA
>DAOWIP010000101.1 GCA_030640865.1 Sedimentisphaerales bacterium
AATGGATAAAGAACAATTAGTACAAATGGGCAATAATGCTATGAATTATTATGATGAGAATTTGGCATTCGATGTTGCTGTAAAAAAACAGATTGAAATATTCAATCAGGCTCTGGCATCTTGATTAAATTGTAACCGTTCACGGGTTCTTAAGTAGGGCGGGCCATGCCCGCCGTTTACAAGCCCTGAAAGGGCGAAAGAAAGCAACCTGCAAAAAGTGTGAACGGTCACATTAAATTAATGTGGATAATGATATGGATTTTGAAATTAAACAATTGCAAAGAGGAGATTTGAAAAAAATAGTTGACATTCATATCAAAGCTTTTCCAGGTTTTTTTCTGACTTTTTTAGGGCCGGGTTTTTTAAAGCAATTTTACAATTCCTTTCTTGATGACAATCAGGGGATTGGTCTGGTTGCTGTTGAAAATAGCAAAGTATTAGGGGCGATTGTTGGGCCTCTTCAGCCTGCCGGTTATTTCAAGAGATTGCTACTGAGAAAATGGTATGCTTTTTGTTTTGCAAGTGTTGGCGCTGTGTTGAAAAATCCAAAAGTAATCAAACGTTTATTCAGAGCGGTTTTTTATCGTGGCCAGTCCCCTCAGGATGGTGAAAGGTCGTTGCTTAGTAGTATCGCAATTTCTCCTGATGCGCAAGGAAGGGGTATAGGCAAAGCCCTCGTAATGAAATGGCTTGATGTCGTTAGAGCAAAAGGCGGAAAAGGAGCGTTTCTTACAACAGATGCGGAAGACAATGATTCTGTAAATGGCTTTTACCGGAATTTAGGCTGGAAACTGGAATCTGCATATAAAACTCCTGATGGCAGAAAAATGAATAGATATGTGTATGACTTTGGAGAATATGAGGCTTGATATGTCGAAGTACGAAACAAATTTTACAAGCAAGTTTTTTGCAAAGAGAGCTTTTTCTTTCTGGAAAGCTCGCGTTGCTCTTTACGCTCTTTTAAAGGCTCTCGGAGTTGGTCAGGGTGATGAAGTTATTCTGCCCGGCTATACCTGTGTTATGGATGTTAATCCCATCAAGTATCTTGATGCGAACCCTGTGTATGTTGATATTGAGCCGAAGACATTCAATATGAATATCGAACTTCTTGAAGAAAAGATCAGCCCGAAAACAAAGGTTATTATTGCTCAGCATACTTATGGTTATGCTTGTGATATGGATGCAATTCTCGAAATTGCAGGCAACCATAATGTTGTAGTTATTGAAGACTGTTGCTTAGCCCTTGGCTCAACTTACAAAGGCAAACTTGCAGGTACTTTCGGCAGGGCGGCATATTTTTCTTTTCAATGGAATAAGCCTTACACCACCGGTCTTGGCGGTATGGCTGTTTGCAATGACGAAAAGTTGGCGGAAGCTATTGATCGGCTTTGTGAAAATGATATGGTTTCACCTTCATTTAAGGAGGTGGCAATGCTTGCCGCCCAATTGATGGTCTATCGAACATTTATATATCCCGGAACCACCGCTTTGGCACAAACACTGTTCCGATGGTTGACCAAAAAAGGGGCTGTTGTTGGTTCTTCATCGACCTGTGAGTTTGAACCTGTTATGGCAGACGATTTCTTTAAGAGAATGAGTTGTGTCCAGGCAAAGTCGGGCATTCGACAATTAAAAAAATTAGATAAGAATATCATACACCGTAAAGAAATGGCCAAGCTATACGATGAATTATTATCGGGAAAAGACTGGATACCTCGCCAATATGATTCCGCTGTTCAGGACCCTGTAATGGTGCGTTATCCCGTTCGCATAACGGAAAAAGAAAAAGCCCTGGAAGAGGCCGCGTCGGCTGGCATAGAACTTGGAAGCTGGTTCGAATGTCCGTTGCATCCCATTGAAACTCCTATGCAGATGTACGGCTACGAGGTGGGGATGTGTCCGGAAGCGGAAAAGGCAGCGAGAGAAGTTGTAAATTTGCCATTGCATCCACGAGCCGGAAAAAAGACAGTAAAACGAACTGTAAAATTTATTTCCCAATTTGAGCAGGCATAAAACAAGCCTGCCGATAAACTTATCAAAAATGTGGTTTTGAATTGCATTCGCGGATATTCAGCCACGCAGTAAAAAGTAATATATATATTGCTCAAGTGAGAAGTTAGTTGATTTTATTATCTGTACTTACTGATAAAAATAGGGTATAATAAACACTATCGGGAGTGAGAGCCTGCAATAGTGCATTGTGAGAATAAATATTTGAGCCGAAATATTACAAAACCGAAATATATTACCAGCCTGGACGACATAGAGGGACTTGCTGAGTCCGAACGGGCCGGGTTGGCCCAGGTTACGGATAAATATAAGTTTCGTGCCAACGAATATTATTTGTCACTGATCGACTGGGACGATCCGGACGATCCGATCCGGAACCTGATTATTCCAAATATGCGAGAATTGGATGAATGGGGACGGCTCGATCCCTCCAACGAGCACGGTTACACTATTATGCCCGGTCTGGAGCACAAGTACGATTCCACCGCCCTGCTTTTGATCAGTAGTGTATGCGGCGGCATCTGCCGCTATTGTTTTCGCAAGCGAATGTTTATTAACAAAAACGAGGAAATCCTCACTGACCTACCCGCCGCGATACGGTATATTGATAAACATAAAGAGATAACTGACGTGCTGTTGACCGGTGGCGATCCGCTTATGTTGAGTACGGGCAGGCTGCGAGAGATAATCACAGCCTTTCAGCAAATTGAGCACGTCAGGATCATTCGTATCGGCACAAAAGTGCCCGCCTTTAATCCCTATCGTATCCTGGAAGACAGTGAACTGCTTGACTTGTTCGAGAGTACCTGCAATACAAATACGCAGTTATATGTCGTCGTCCATTTTAATCATGTGCGGGAACTTACCGATGTGGCCGTTGAGGCCGTCAGCGCCCTGCGGAAGACCGGGGCCGAATTGGCCAATCAAACCCCGCTGATCAGGGGTATTAACGATGACCCGCAGACTATGGCTGATTTGTTTCAGGCGCTCTCGTTTATTGGCGTACCGCCCTATTATGTTTTTCAATGTCGCCCGGCCTCCGGCAATAAAGGTTATGCCATGCCTGTCGAGGAAGGCTATCAAATCATCAAGCAGGCCAATTCGATTGTTTCCGGGCTGGCCAAGCGAGCGCGTTTTACCATGTCTCACGCGACAGGCAAGATTGAAGTTGTGGGACTGACCGCGTCTCACATCTTTTTAAGATATCATCGCACCGCCGACAATACCGACAGCGGAAAATTCCTTATCTACGAGCGCAACCCAGCGGCCTACTGGCTGGACGACTACAAAAATCCTGTTGAAACCTTTCCAGCCGAGCGGTGCAGTAAATAAAAGACGTGGGAGAAAAAACGCCCCTTTCCCATCCCCTCATTTTCTCATCTCCCCATCTACCCATACACTTCTTCATGGTATTACCTGATTCAGCGGATAGGTAAATATCCCCGATGCGCCCAATTTTTTCAACTTGGGTACAAGATCGCGGGCGATGTCCTCTTCCAGAATTACTTCCAGTGCCATAAAACTCTCATCTTTCAGATGACTGATGGTGGGAGATTTTTCAGCGGGAAGTAGTTTAATAATTTCGTCGATTTTATTGCTTGGCAGGTTTAGTTTCAACCCTACTTTTTCCCTTCCTTCGATTGCTCCTTGCAGTAGTAGTGCGATTGCCTCGATTTTTTCCCGTTTGAAATCATCCTGCCATGCCTGTCGGTTAGCTATGAAGCGGGTTGTGCTGGTCATTAGTGTATCGATAATTCGCAGGTTGTTGGCTCGCAGGCTTGAACCGGTCTCGGTGATTTCCACAATGCCGTCTAACAGGCGAGCTTTTACTTCTGTTGCTCCCCATGAAAACTCCACTTTCACGTCGATTTTTTTCCGGGCGAAGTAGTCGCGAGTAACGTTCACCAGTTCGGTCGCGATAATCTTTCCCTGTAAGTCTTTGATTTTTCGTATCGGAGATTCGTTGGGAACAGCCAGCACCCAGTGGGCCGGCTGAGCGGTTGCTTTGGAATAAACCAGTTCGCACACTTCCACCACATCGGATTTATTTTCGCATATCCAGTCTTTACCTGTCAGGCCGGCATCTACTACGCCATCCTCGACATAACGGCTCATCTCCTGGGCGCGAAACATTACTGCGCTAAGTTCTGGATCGTCCAATAATGGGAAGTAGCTGCGCGCCGACAGTTGAACCTTGAATCCTGCTCGGCGAAAAAGATCAAAAGTCGAATCCTGCAAACTGCCCTTCGGCAGACCGAGTTTTACTTGTTTGTCCAATATATCTTCCGCGTGATTTTTCACTTACCAGATTTCCTTTTCTTTGATGGTTCCGCCAAAGGTGCCGAACGACCATTAAAATATGCGATTCCAGCCTGATATCACGGTCGAGCTAAACTTTTGACGCTGGCGTATTCTTTGTTCTTTTTGTGGTCTTTTTAGTTGATTTGGCCGATTTAGCTGTGCCTGTCGTCTTGCCGGCACATTTGACTCGGAAATTATCGGCTCGCCGCCGCAAAAGGGCGTAGATTTTCCGGTTCTGGCTGGCGGGAATCTGCCGTTCCAGAAATCCCTGTACATCTGACGCATTAGCCTTGGCTGACACAACATTTTCACCGCGTAACATTTGTAACATTTGTTTGTGCACAGGGAAGGCGTGAGATCCGATACTCAGCAACATCACTCGGGCTACTATATAAGCATTGACGCCCTCCAGTGACTCAAAAAAAGCCTTAGCCTGTCGTTTACTGCCTTCGCGAAGGTCATCCAGGTTCAGACTGTCGCGCGCATTATAAATCTGTTTGAGTAAACTGATAATCTGCTTGGCAACCTCTTTGCATTGGGGGTACCCTTTACCCAGAATATCCGCCACTTCATCGAAACGGCTGACACGTAATTCGTTAAAATCAACAAAATTATGCCGCAGCCGACTAAACCCGAGCCGGGCTTTATTTTCCGTGGTAACTGCCGAGAGACATGCCAGTACTATCGCGGCACATGGATCGGTCAAGTCTGTTTTTGGTGTGGTGCTTGCCTCGCGATTTAAACGGTTATACAATTTTTTCAGACGAGGGGCATATTTAATGCTGTCTTTCATTACAAGACTCCGGATTATTCGGTCAATGGTTTTTCATCTTCCTCCTCAGGAAGATGAATATGTTCTTTCGATAACTGGTTGATTATATTTAAAACTTCAGAACCTTTCTTTAGCGAATCGTCCAGCGTGAAACTCAGCGTGGGACAGGATCGGGTACTCAGAACACTTGCCAGGCGTGATTGAATAAAACCGGCGGCATGCTGAATTGCCTGCGTAGTGAGTTGTTGTTGTTTAGTCTCAACGCCGATGATACTCAGATATACATGGGCTGTACTAAAATCAGCCGCCACTTTTATCCGCGTTACGCTAATCAGTCCTCGAATGCGAGGATCGGATAGTTGGTCCTGGATTACCTTGCTGACGGTATCTCTGATTGTTCGGCTGACTTTCTCCAACCTTCGTGACATAATCTTCACACCATTTCGATATTATAATCAACCAGAGTCAGTTGGG
>DAOWIP010000416.1 GCA_030640865.1 Sedimentisphaerales bacterium
AATCCCACGTTGAACGTCAGCGGAAGTTTTACGGATTTCTCGCTAGAAAACGCCTTTACTTCCATTCCGTCCGGGCCGATAAATTCGGTTCAGGCGTTGGGCCGGGATTCGGAGATACGCGGAGCGATGTTGAAGGCCGACGGTATAGGCAGCATCATTGTGAACGGCGGCGCCGAGGGGATTTTCGATTCGCGTATTTACGCTTTTCACGCGATGACGTCGGATGTGGGTTATATTAACCAGATGTATGTCGGCGGGGAGGGGATTCACAATACGGTGATTGTCGCGAATCGTACGCTGGGTACTCTGTACGTACTGCCGGGCGGTATTTTGGAGGATAGTGAGATTCGCGGGGAATACCATATCGGCACGATTATAGCCGACGAGATCAACCGCACCGATATTGACGCCATTAACAAGTTGGACCGTGTAACAGCCAATCGGGGAATATTCGATCTTGCGATCGAGGCCGGTGAAATGGGTTACCTGATGGCGCCGGAGATTTTAGGTTCGGCGATTATAGTAGGCGGCCCGGTCAGTCAGATTATGACCTGGGGCGATATGACCAGTACGATTGAGTTGACTGGTCCTTACGGTGATTTGAGATACCTTTATGTAGGCGGTGATTTTGGTACTCCGACCGGTGGGCTTTTGTCGGTGGACGGTAAGGTCGGCTCGATTTTTGTCGGCGGTGATTTCGAGGCGGAGATACGGTTGAACTGGGAACCGGCCGGGGTGGGCAATCCCGAAGGAAGACAGAAATACAATTACTATGGTACCGAACTAAGCTCACTTATGGTCATGGGCCGAATCGTTGGTTTTGGTGACATCGGCGGCGACGTGGGTATGATTTACGGCCGGGGTGATTTCGGCATACAGGGCAGTGATTTCCATGTACACGGCGATCTGAACACCCTGATGATATTAGGCGCCGGTACGTCGGCGGACCTGCAAACTGATGTAACAGTCGATGGTAATCTCGGTTCGATGTTGGTGTTCGGCAGTGTGAACGGGGACATCAACGTAGCGGATAATTTTGGTTTGTTGTTGATGTTAGGCGTAGGCGGTGAGCGTGCCAATCTCAATGGTGATATCACAGTGGGCGGTAATTTCAGCCGTCTGACTATAATCGCCGGCGATCAGAACGGTAATCTTACGGTTGAGGGCACAGGTCCGCTCGTTACGATTGTCGGTTCGGATATTGACGGTACGACGATTGTCGGCGGTGGGCCGGGCATTACTATCGACGGTTCGATAACCGAAAACGGACGATACCTTTCCACCGGCAGCATAGACACATTGCACATCAAAGGTAATATAGATGAAGGCGGTGTTTTGTATATCGACGGCGACCTGGGACAGTTGATTGTCGATGGGAGTATCGAGGGCCTGGTTCATGTAACCGGGACAATCGGTACCCTGCGGGCCTCGGATATGGGGTTGGTGGAAGGTGGGTTGTCGGCCACCGTAACCGCAGCCGGCGATATAAATACAGTGAATATTGCCAGTGTAATGAAGGACAGCTATGTCCTGGCCGGTTTTGATCCGGGGATTGGCGATACGATTGCCGGCATCATTGACGGTTCGCTGACAGAGGAGGCCCAGCAGCTTCCGGAAGTTAAAGACAGCCTTTGGAAAGAATTGAGTGTCAACGGCACCCTGATTGACCCGGCTGAGCGGGCACTGCACGGGGACATCCGGTCAGTTAATCTCGGTGTTCTTTACAATTCAGTAATTGCCGCGGGCGTCAGTCCCGGCGCGAATAATATTTTCGGTGATCTGGACGGTTCCGATATGCCCGGTACGGGCCAAAGCAGTGTCGGTACGGTAATCATCGGCCAGACCGCGAGTTCTGTTTCCGGTACGCCATTTGGAGTTTTTGCAGACACCGCAATCAGTTCATTGATAGTGGGTGGGTACTATCTGCCGGTTCCGGTTATGCAGTCCAGTGGTTTTCATAGCTGGACATTGGCCTCGATTGCTCAGGATGACCTGGGCGGGTTCACTTTTGAGGCCGGCCGACCTTTCCGGGGTGTGATTACTGACGAGTTTGGCGAACAGGTCGATATTATGATTCTGATGGCCGGCGCCGGTGATGGCCAGGTGCTGCTCAGAGAGGACGGCACGGGAATCGAGGCCATTCAGTTAAGCGAAACCGGTAGCGCGACCACGGTTCAGGTTATAGCGACAGGGCTGGCGACTGTCGAAGTAAGCAGAATATATAACGGCGACGACGAAAGCCTTAATATGTTGATGATTGACGGAATACTGGTTGACGGTAACGGACAGGGTTCGATGGACATCGGCGGTTCCATTAACTATCTCAAGCTGGGGGGTGTCGGACAGGGTACGGAAGTAACTGTTGGCGGAAACGTTATGACGGCTGATCTGGGAACACTCAGCGGTTCGGGGGCCGGGGCCGCCACAATCGATATTATCGGCAATGTCAGTTATTTGCGAACCGGCACTGTAAGCGATCATGTAACCGTTACCGCGGGCAACGTCGATAGCCTGTTTGCCTGGGGTGATATGGACGGAGTTCTTCTGAGTGAAGGAGACAACCTGCGGAGCGTAATGGTTCTTGGTGATTTTGACGGGGTCATCAGTTCCGAGGGCGACATTGGCAATATCTATGTAAGCGGAATTACGGGTGGCGGTATTCGGGCTGCCTGGAATATCGGTATGTTCAGTACCGCCGGCATGTTCACCGGTTCGGTAACGGCCGGTGGCGATTTCCGTTACGCGATGGTAATGGGTGATGTCGAATACAGTACCCTCGCGGCCGGTCTGGATGTCGGCCCTGGAGGCGATCCCTTCGCTGGAGATGGGGTGGTTTCAACACGAGGCGATCTGGGAAATGTAATAGTTTTAGGCGACTTTAATTCTTCGAACATCGTCGCCGGTGTTTCGCCGGGAGCGGACGGGATGTTCGGCACGGCCGATGACAAACTTCAGGAAAGAGCGGTTGAGGAAGAGGAGCCGCCGCAGATTGTCGGGATTGAATTCGGCACTACCGCGGAGGGAACAGACTTCAGCACTATCAATGTTGAATTCGCTACATACCCGCAGGGCCGGGCCTCCAATATTGGTTATGTTCATATTATAGGTGATGTGGGAGAGTCGATGGTACCGCAGGAAAAATACGCCATTGTATCTGCCGGTGATATCGATTCGGTATATGCTCATCAGCAGGCCTTTAGCGGTAACGATACTGTTGCCCGTATAACCATCAACAGCAGGGACATTGTGGCCTCGAGCCTGGTGGGAAATATTGAAACGTTGGAGGATGCTCTGAACTCGGCGTTTCGCATACAGACGGATGGGTTAGATCATGAATTTACCTCTTTCAACCCGGTTGTCGATGCCGACGGTGAATTTGTCCGGGACGCCAACGGCGATATAGTCTTCGATGAGACAGGTGATGACATCCTGATTTTCGGTGATGATGTGTGGGTCGAATTTGATGCGGATACTAATGTCGCCTCGTTCCATAAGACCAGCGGATTCACGATAAACAGGGAAGGGACAAATTACTACAAAATTACTTTGGATTCTTCGATGATTTATAACCGCCAGGGAGCGGCTTTGGACGGCGAATTCGAGGGACAATGGCCCACCGGTAATGGGATTTCCGGCGATGGCTCCTTTGAATACTTCTTTGCAGTGGGAGACCTGGGTGATTCCGGTTTGACCGCCTTCGCGCCATTCGGCGTGGATGACAGTGGCAATTATAAGGCTTTTCCGGAAAACACCTGGTGGACCTATTCGAGCATTTTGGGTGACAATTGGCAATATGACTCCAGCGAAGCCCTGTTGGAGAGTGATTATCTGCGGTTCAACAAGCTGGAGCAGGGCCAGATTCTAAAGATAAATATAGACGATCGCAGCGCGGCCTATCTGCCGGGTGGGTGGGGAATCTATTTCAATCAAAACAATCTTGGAATGCAGATATGGCAGATCAGCGAGGCAAGTAACCTCGCTGGGGGGACGGGTCAATCTGTGATTGATTACCTCGGCCGGGACGATCTTGATCCGGTGCGAGATATGGTTGCGCCGAATCTCGATGAGTTGGCGTTTGGTGGCGGGGCCTTTTATGGTTACGACGATCAGGGCCAGCAGTTCTTCAATTTTGACAGTTCAGACCTGAGTGTGAGCCTGCTGGCCAATAGTCTTGACGATCTGAACGCGCTGCCGAATCTGGTAAGCGGGCCGGATGCCGGTCAAATCACCCATCTGCGGGCACTGACATCGCACGAAGGTGATTCGCTCTGGGCAGTGGCTGAATATAAAAAACTGGACGGTAGTCAGCGAGAATCTCTGATCCGGATCGATAATATTTCCGTGGACGTCGATTCCGCCATTCAGCCAAGCGTCTATATCGCCGAGGAAAACCTGAGTGATTACTTTGATAATATTACCGCCTTGGCGGAATTCAACGGCCAACTTTACGGAATCGACAACGCCGCCAATACGCTGGTTACTATTGTTTCCGATCCGACTTATGCCGATTATGGAAAACCCACAATGGTGGATGCTCTTCAGGATGAGTCATCGAACGTACTGGATGAATTGAATATTGTCGGGTTGGATGTGAATCCCGATGGTACGACTCTGTTGGCTCTGCACGATCAGCCG
The DNA here is from genome assembly GCA_030640865.1 of Sedimentisphaerales bacterium. Taxonomy (GTDB): domain Bacteria; phylum Planctomycetota; class Phycisphaerae; order Sedimentisphaerales; family SM23-30; genus DAOVXR01. Next base: position 4,636 of record DAOWIP010000416.1, read on the forward strand.
GCCCACGCATTCGATAGTTATCTTGAAGACGCCCTGTACGAAATTGAGCCGGGTACCGGTGTAACTGAATTGTGGCAGGAATTCTTCAATGCCGATGTCGAGCGCAGCGGCTTGGCGATTGAGCCGGACGGCAAGATCATCTATGCCGAACCTCTGCGGGGCAACCCACTCGGCGATACGATGAAGGTTACGGTCAACAATGAAACAATAGAGCACGTTTTCGGCAGTGATGAAACAGTCGAGTTTATGGGTGGTCGGTATCTGAGCCTGAGTTCCGACCCGTCGGATACGAACCTGCTGGAGAATGAGTTGCAGCAGGAGTTTGTGGATGGTGGTTTCTATTATGTCTTCAATGTGGATTACAGCACTGAACTGGACGATATTTCGGTAACTATATCAGGTATCGATTGGATTAATGACGTCGATTTCGGGCAAATTATATCAGTGGTAACAGACGATGATGTTAATGTTACTGCCAGTTTTGGCTGGCAGTTTGATATTGATACTTTCGAAGATGAACAATTTATAACCCTGGACATCAGCGCCCGTGATGGTGACGGTGATGTCAAGGTGTATTTCGCGGGTACCGGAATGGTGTCGGAGCTTGTCGGGGCGGACCTTGAATTGGCCGGTAAGGTTCAGGGCCTGCAAACTCGACAGGACCTTGACCCGGCGCGTGATATGATACTGCCCGAACTGGACGAAATGAGCATTGCCTCGGAAATCCTCACGACTCGCACCACTGTGGTGTTGACGGAGGAATTGGAACAAATCCTTTCGGAAGACCTTGTGGAGCAGTTACAGATAGAGGTAACTGATGATTTGATGACTGATGTCATTACGGAACTCAGCGGTCATCCGGACGAGACCGAACTGCTGAGCGAATTCTTTGCGGGATTAAGCATAACAGAATTTAATGCCGTCGGGTATGATTCCCGGCAGGAGATTTTCGCCCTGATCAGCACTTATAATTACGACGCTATGCCGATCATGGTAGCCGATCCGGATGATTCGCTTCAGGAAGTACCGCTGAGCATGGATGTCCTGACACAAATATATCAGCAGTCGGTGGATTCGCGTATCACTTTTGACGAAATTCGCGGTCTGGAGTTCGGCCGTCTGGATGCTGATGATATTTCGGCTGTCAATGAGTTGTGGGCCGTGGTTTCATTCAGTCGGCTTTTCGATGATGTTTCGGGTTTGAGTAGTAACCATGATGCTCTGTTGCGGATTGCCAACATTGTTGATCCTGTGCAGGATGCCATAAGCTTGTCTATCATTGACCTCGATGCACTTGGCTTCAGCAATATTACGGAACTGGCCTACGGTAATATGCCCGGCGATGATCCCGACAACGGCAAGCTCTATGGCTACGATACGGATACGCAGACACTGCTTCTGTTGGATAATCGCTTGTGGGTGCGTAACGTCGGTGGCGACTTGATTTCCAATATAACAAACTTCGGTACCGCCTGGCCGCTCGGCGGAGCCGATCAGGTCGGTAACCTGACTGATCCCAGTGGTCGGCCGTTTAATATCGTGGCGATGGACTTCGATAATGAAGGCCGACTCCTCGCGGTGGAAGACAACGATAACATTATGGTGGAGATAAGCACCGAGGCATTTATGCTGGGCGATAACGGCCGGGTCGAGTTGGTACAGGTTCTGCCGCCGGACAATGTCTATCGGGCTATGACGTTTGACAGTTCTTGGCAG
>DAOWIP010000181.1 GCA_030640865.1 Sedimentisphaerales bacterium
GTCCGTGCCGCCTTTTATCCAATATTTACCGTCTCCAAGTGTTTTTAAATAATATGACCCTTCTTCATACACTAACCGGCCTTTGCTTAAAAAACCATCCGCATTGGTGTTACGCGCCGCCACCTCAAATTGGCCGCTTGTACCATCGATATAACCGGAAGCATTTCCGGCATCGCTTCCCAGATCAATCGCTACCTCACTACCCTGCCGAAACGATGCTGTATATCCCCAGGTTCCTGCCTCATCAGGAGTGAACCTTACACGCCATACATTCCCAACGCCCAGGCCATCGCCATTGCCGTCGAAGTAACCGGGGACATTATAGCTCTGGCCACGTGGGCCGGTGAACTTCACCTGTAGCCGGTAGTCCAGAAATGGGTTGGGACTGGTATCCGACTGACTTGCCTGTGGGCCTGTGAAACTTATGGTAACTGTCTGCCATGCCTTTTGTTCGCCTGTAATTATCGATTCCCCGAATGCGCCTCCAAGAAACAGGGAATTTTGTGCTCCTGATCCGAGCGATGATAAGACAAATAATGTCCACAAAAAATGCTTTTTCATAATTACTTCTCCTGATTGATAAAAGATTAGTATCGTCCCAAAGGTTGTATATACGGGACAGTAAATTTTATTTTCTTTTCGCTGTAGTGTTGTTGACAGCCTGTGACAGTAAAGTAAAAAACTTCTCATATCTCTTATCGAAGTTACCCAGGTAATGCGGATTGTGTCGGCCGATACGTACCACGACCATTTTCCATTCCGGAATGACCCAGCACCAGTTATGATGGGCACCGATGGCGGCGTAAGTGCGGGGCGGGGCATCGGGCCACATTCGCTTACCGTCAATCCCAAAGCTATTCGCCCACCAGTTATATCCCTGTCTGCCGGCGGCCTGCAGAGACGCCCCGTAATGCATTATGCCGCGACGGCCATAAACCGGCGTGGACAAAGGCACTTGAACAGTCGTCGCCGCGTCCACCCAATCAGCGCTGAGGATTTGTTTGCCGGACCAGCAACCGCGATTTAGATACAGATGGCCTAAACGCGCCAACGCCTCGGCCGTTACCCATACTCCTCCCCCCGCGTCCCGGACGTCAGCCCGGTCCGAATTGTCGAAATCAAACCGGCAGCCCAAGTCCGCCATGTAGGTCTGCCATTTACAGCTTGCATCCTTTATACCAATGGGACGGGCAATATGCCGCCGGAAATATGTGTCCAAATCAGTACCGGCGATTCGAGTCAATACGTAGCCGAACATTCGCATAGCGTGATCGTTATAAAAAACCTTTGTGCCTGGGGCAAATTGGGGACTGACCGGCCGTAAGGGTGTGCAAAGTCCGTCTTTTTTCCATTCCGGCCCCTCAGCATTATATCCGGAAGTCATCGTGGTAAAATGACGCAAAGTAATGCCCGCATAGTCGTCTGTCAGCAGAGACACATAATCCCCGGCCAGGGTATTCAGGCCGCATTTACCGGAATCGATCAGATGTCCCAGAACCGTGCCGGCAAACGCTTTACTGACGGAAAACACACATTCAGGAGTGTCGATGTGTGAGCCTTTCCAGATCATATAGCCGTTGCGAATTACCACAGCCCGTGTTACACCTTCGCGACTGTCAGTAAAATCGGCTATGTAGTTCAAGGCCTTATCCAGCCCGTCCGAGTCCACTTGCTGCGATTCGGGGCTCGCCTCCCGCCAGTTTTTGCCGGGAAAGACCATCGGTTCGACCGATTGAGGACCAACGGCCTGTGTCAATATGCCGAAAAACTGATTCCAGATTTGATTGGTCTTGGCTGAGGAACGGGCCATTGAGGTTTTCGCGTCCATTCGCACTATAACCATATTCCATTCCGGGATGACAAAACAGAAGTTGCGGCTGGCTCCATAAGCAGTATAGGTTCCGGGCGGTGCATTGGGCCATGAGCGTTTGCCGTTACGCTTAAGCCCGTTTGTCCACCACATAAAACCGTAGCGGCCACACAGGTCGAAATGCCGTGTTTGTACGGAGGCCGATACCTGCGCAGCCCCGGCCTGATCCACCCACCATGCAGGGATAATCTGCCTGCCGTTCCAGTTGCCCCGGTTCAGATACAGAAGGCCGTAACGGGCCAGGTCTATAGGGGTGGTGTAAACACCGCCGCCGTTTTTTTTCCACGGAGTTCCCGCCGGGTTGGTCAGGACGATTCCGTTCACCACAGGCGCATCGGGAAGGGCCCGCCAGTCCCAGCGGGCCATACCAATCGGATCGGCAACGCGGCGTTTGAACAGGTCCCTGAGAGATTCGCCGGCTATCCGGGTTATTAAAGAACCAAGCAAATGCACCGCGGGATCGTGGTATTTGAAACTGGTTCCAGGCGTGTACATAGGTGCGCCTGGGGTAAGATAGGTATTAGGGTTCGCCCGGTCGCCTTTGTCACCGTCATAACCTGAAGTCATCGTTGCCAATTGACGAAAAGTAATTTTTCCATAATCCTGATATATATCATCAAGGCTCGGCCGGTAATCAACGGCCAATGAGTCCAGGGCACATTTCTTATCTTTTACCAACAGACCCAGCAGTGTGGTGGTAAAGGTTTTCGTGCAGGAATAGATTTCGTGATACGCATTGCTGTTTTTACCCTGCCAGATCAGATAGCCGTTGCGGATAACGACGGCTTCCGAAGCTCCGACGCCGCCGGCATGCGTATCCAAATACTTCATCGCGGCTTCGAGTTTTTTCGAATCTATCTCCTGTGATTCGGGGCTTGCTTTCTGCCAAACTCTGCCCGGAAAGGTCATTTGCTTCGCAACGGAATACATATCCGATGGTTTCGTTTCGCTCGCTGTCGGCCCTGCGAAAGGCTGGGCAGTGACAGGCATGCTTACCGTAAAATATGTAACAAGTGTTATCAGACCCCAAAAAACATTTCTATATCGTACCGAGTTTAAGGATGATTTTGTCCTAATGACGAATAATAAAAATCCCACCCTACAAAGCCTCCAGTAATAATACCCAGTCTTCCTTAGGCTCACCGGGAGGAGTGCCCAGCGGCACGTTGTCCCCACCTTTTAAGGTTGAGATTGTACCATCGAAATTCCCTGTTCTCGGATTGTACCATCTTTTGTTAAAGGTTTTGCGATGTCCTCTCAAATCCAGTTTGCCGGTATTTCGCGCATCAGGGAAATATATAGCGTATTTCTCTCCAACCCTGGCGAGAACCTCGCCATGTCTGGCTTCACCGTTTAAAAGCTCGTCGTGCGGCTGCATCCGGTAAAACGGAAGATTCTCTTCCATAAACTTGCGGGCAAAGTACGTATAATTCCACATAGCCTCATAACGCCGAAAATCATCCGTAGCCAGCAGGTCCTCTAATATGAACTCTACCGATCCGCCGGAAAATAATATCGGGTATAAGACTTCTTTCCTGATTTTCACCTGACCATATCCGTGCGGCCTGTTTCTTTCATTTCGTCTGACACTTTCGGCATTACTTACCATAACGGATTCAGGCTCGTCTATGAATATCGGTATTTTTTTTCCTGCCGCCGCTGTCTGTTCGCGAAGCGACTCCACCATAGCACTATACGATTGCATCTTACGTTCGCTACGATTGTGATATTGATATGAAGTCAGATCAATCAGTTCGCTGCCGAAAAACGGCTTTAATACTTCTTTTCTCATATTATGAATGCTTACCGGATGCCGGTATGCGTCCACATTCTTGATATATTGCGCCCACGATTTGATCATTTCAGGCTCCACACTGCCGCTTCTACCGCTGCCGGGGAGATCATATTCCTCACAGAGCATCCACTGGAGTGCGTTATGATGACCGAAACGAGCTATCATCTCCCGATAGTACAGCTTTCTTTCCGTCCCTAATCGGCCGTTGTCCAGTTCCCATTTGTTCTTTTTCTCGCCTTCGTTGAGAGTAAAATTGAGATTTATCCCCTTCCTCTGCGCATGATCGAATACTATTTCCCACTGCGCCAGTTTAGCAATATCAAAATGAGCATTATCGTTGTTGGGCGCGCCGGCACGGTTGATCCGCCCCGAGTACGGCCACACATCATGACCGTCGCCGCCAATATTCATCAGCAATATATATATCGAGTTGACATGCTTTGAGGAAAGATAATTGAGAGAGCCGATTATCCCTTTACCCTTTCCCCCGTCCCAGTCAGGATCGCCGTTGTTCCAGTCCGCTATATGCTGGTCATAGTCGTGGAACCACTCCGGCTTATCGTCTCTGCCGGTGGTATTAACAAAGCCATCATACGCGAGGAA
>DAOWIP010000150.1 GCA_030640865.1 Sedimentisphaerales bacterium
ACCTTCGGCTGCCAGTTTGTCAATATTAGGGGTCCTGATCTTTTTCTGGCCGTAGCAGCCGAGTTCTTTATAGCCCAGGTCGTCGGCCAGGATATAGATGACGTTAGGGCGTTTCCGGCCTATATGTAAATTCAATGTTTTGTTTGATTGGGCAACTGCAACGGCGGCGCCGGCAATTGAACTCGACAGGGTGGCGGCCCCGGCCGAAAAAGCAATATTTTTCAGAAAATCACGTCTGTTCATTATTTATCTTTCTCATAAAGGGGTTACGGCAATGGGCGATACGGGACTTGAACCTGTGACCTCCTGCATGTCGAGCAGGCGCTCTAACCAACTGAGCTAATCGCCCTTTTCATTTATTAACAAGATTTTTGCAAAACTCCGGTTATCAACCGTGATAGAACATATCTTTAAGTATCTTATTTGTCAATATTCGTTTTCTTACCAGCTTAGTCCGCCTCGTAGTGGCCGGTCTTTTTTCTTTTTGCCTGATGTGGGTTCTGTTTGTTTTGGAGTTTCCTGTTCCGTTTGGCCCAATCCTTTTAGTGTCAGGGCTATGCGTTGCTGTTCGGCATCCATGCTCAGAATCTTGACCTGAATTTCCTGGTCATTACTAAGCACATCGCCGATATTATTCAGATGCTTATCGGATGCCTCCGAAATATGCAGAAGGCCGTCAATTCCCGGTTCAAGAGTAATAAAAGCTCCGAAATCTGTCAGCCGGGACACTCTGCCGGTATAGATGTTGTTTTTTATGTATTTTTCCGGTACCCCGGCCCAGGGATTTTCCTGAAAACTCTTCATACTTAACGAAATTCGACGTTTTTCGACATCAATTTTGAGAATTTCGACATCAACTATCATACCCGTTTTTACAATATCCGAAGGATGTCTGACCCGCCCGGCCCAACTCATTTCGCTGATAGGAATCAAACCCTCCACTCCAGGTTCCAGTTCCGCAAAGGCGCCAAAGTTCATCAAATTGGTAATCTGTCCCTGATGACGACTGCCGACAGTGTATTTTTCGGCCACGCGGGTCCAGGGATCACCGCCGGCCTTCCGTAAACTCAAGGACAAACGATACCTTTCGTCGTTCTTTTCCAATATAATTACGTCAATACCCTGGCCAACCTCTAAAATATCCTTAGGATGTTTTATCCTGGCCCAACTCATCTCGCTGATATGCAACAAGCCGTCCATACCACCAAGGTCCACAAATGCGCCGTAATCAGTGAGACTGCGTACGGTACCATGACGTAACTGTCCAACTTCAAGTTCCCGCCAGAGATTCTCACGGCGTTCCAGTTCGTCTTTTTCCAGTACCTTCCGCCGACTGAGTACGATATTCTTATCGCCGCGCTCAACCTGAATAACCTCACAAACAAAACGCTGATTAAGCAGCGAATCAAAATCCTCAATCCGTACCATGTCAATCTGCGAAGCCGGCATAAACGCCTTAAGTCCTTTTATGTCCATCTCCAGCCCCCCCTTGTTCGAGCCGGTTACCCGTGCTTCAACTGTCGACCCCTCCCTAAGATCCCTGCGCAAAAACTGTTGTTCAGCCGTCTTGCGGGACAAAATAAGCAACCCGTCCCGTGCATCATATCGAAGAATGGCAACATCAATATCGGCGCCGACCTCAATCTTTTCTTCTTCGTCCAACTCCTCAGTCGGCAAAAACCCCTGCGATTTGCCGCCAAGATCGACAAATACACCATCATCGGCAATGCTGATTACCATACCACGATTGATACCTGGCGGCAGTGATTCCGATTCGGACTCGGAAGTTGGTTGCGACCCATTTGTCTTTTCATCCGGTTTGTCCTCTGGCGTTGCTGATACCGAATCCTGGGCTGAAGCATCCTTTTGCTCCAAACCATATATGTCCATAAGGCTAATATCGCCTAGGGCCTCTTCGACCTCACTGTCGATTATGGCTTCTTCCTCCGAGTCCGGAAGAAAACCGTCTTTTATATCACCGGTGTTCCGCTTGTCCGTCCCTGTAGTTAATGAGTCAGCGACTGCATCGGTGGATTCACCCTGCTCTGCCGGCGTTTCAGCCGGTTCGGATGAAACAGATTCCGGTTCCACCGGCTTATCCGGCGGTCTATCGTGCTGTTGCTCTGTTTCCGGTGTTGACGGTTCATAAGGCTGCGGTTTAATCTCTGATGACTTTTCCCGCCCGTGTTCGTTGTTTTCAGAATCATTCATTGTCGGCTCTTAAATATCCTATACGTTAATGTAGCGATCGCCATTGTGGACTGCCAGACCCGCATTCTACACCATTATATTCTCTTTGTCTATCTTTTGGAACAAGATAGGCACAAGAAGCACCTTGAACTCTGCGTCGTACTTTTTCTCCAGATCGCGTAACCATATCAATATCAATAACTTATCATCTCCGCGAGAAAACGAGAGCCGAACTAAAAAAGAACTGTGAAAAGCCAGCGGTCAGAATCGAACTGACAACCCTCCGCTTACAAGGCGGAAGCTCTACCGTTGAGCTACACTGGCATGTCAAACCTTAACCAAATCGCAAATGCTGCGACTGTAAGGACTTATAAATACCCCCTAGGGGAATCGAACCCCTGTCACCTGGCTGAGAACCAGGTATCCTAGGCCGCTAGACGAAGGGGGCAACACAGCACACTAAGTGCTTATATCAAAAGACCTTAAACGCAGGGCATATATCATCAGCCATCGACATTTAAGGTCAATAACTCACTTATAACACATAACCACGAACCAAGTCAAGGTTACTTCCGATGTTTTTCCTGTTCCACCTCTGCGGCCATCATATGCTCCGCATAAGTTTTCATCTCAAATTCTTTCAACACATCCACCACCTTTACATCCGCGGATCGGCTCTCGATTATGGACCATTCTTCTTCATGGAATGTCTTAATCCGTATTTTCCGGCCGTATTTGGCTTCTATATCCTTGAACCTCTTACAATAGGGCCAGGCATGCAGAAACGCCTTTTCCAGATTGACCGGAGCGCATACGCCCCATTTCTGCCAATTACCGCTCCAGGCAATATCTTCGCCGGAGATGTCGCATATTTTTGTTATACCTTTGCGGGTACTTGACACAACGCAATATTGATTTAAAGCAGCCAGCATGTTCAGCTTCCTGCCACCGCCAAAAGCTGACGGCCAGAACACAATTTCAGCACCTGATTTTCGCAGACGTTGCCAGCCCTCAAGCCACTCGATGTCAAAGCATATCTGTACGCCGATCTTACCGAAATCCGTCTCGAATACAGGCGGCTCCAGTGGGCCGGGAGTAAGACCTCTTTCCATTTCTCCTATAGTAAGACGTGTCTTGCGATATTCTCCGATCGACCGGCCGTCCCTGTCGATAATAACCGCCGCATTGTAGTATTTCCCTTTTTCCTTAGTGTAAATAGGGGCCACCACATAGCAGCTATGTTTCTTTGCGTACTCCGCCAGTGGACGGGTAATAGGCTCTATAGGCACCTCCGATGATTCCGATACAGGCGGTCTCCCTCCGGCAATTCCCGCTACATGGAATGCCTCCGGCAGACATATAATATCAGGCTGATAGACGGCAATCTGCTCCATTCGCCTGACAGCTTTTTTGACCACTTCCTTATAATTGTTTCCCCTGAGGCCTTCCTGGGTCAAGCTCGCGATCCATACCTCCCTCGGCAATCTGTTTTTTCTTGCCACCGGCTCTATGTTTTTCGCCACCGCCGGGGCCGAACGGGAAACCGTCAACGCCCCCAATCCCAAACCTATCGACGCCCTCTGTATAAAACCACGACGTGTTACACTATAATTTTTTTCTGCTATGACTGATTCTCCTTATATGCTACTGGTTAGTACAGGAACACCTCTGTGAAATACAGAAAGGTGCCACCCAATCGTTGAGCCATCCACCTTGAAGACTCGGTGGCTGCCACCCACTCTTGACATACTCTTGACATAAAACCGCGTTTGTGGGCTATCGCGTGGGTCAAGACCCCACCCTACGAATATTTTTAGAGGTTGCCTGGAAAACTGCGCCCGAGAGGACTCGATCCTCTGACCCCCGGTTTAGGAAACCGGTGCTCTATCCTGGCTGAGCTACGGGCGCTTGTTGATTTTTGCTTTGTTTTTGGCCTATAATCCGCGTTTTTGGCCTTCTGAATGCTGTTTTCAGCGTTTTTATTTTCGCCGCCATTAGACACTGTCTGTCCATAGTTGTCCACTGAAATACGCTGTTTTCCGCAGAAAAGCGCCAAGTTTTTTTCCGCTGTTTTTGATACGCCGTCCGGGACTATTTTCACCGCGTCGGTTCCTGTTTGTTTTGCCTGTTGTCTCTCTCGGCTCGGCAATGACAGGTCAGGCAGTCCAGCAACCGCCGAGGATTCCTGGCCCGCGAAAACATGACTATATCTATTCATCGTCAGACTTATGTCGGAATGTCTCATCAACCGCTGCGCAACCGCCGGGTGAACACCACTGGCCGCAAGCAGGCTTCCCGTTGTATGTCTCAGGCTGTGAAAGTCCACAAACCGCCCGGAATCATCGACATACTGAATCCCTGCCCGACCAAGACCGTCCCGCAACATCTTAGCCGGTTTATCCGGTACCCTGAACGCCGAGGCAATAGGCAGCTTGCTGTCCAGGAATGTTTTCAACAACTCTACCGTGTCCGGCCTCAAAGGTAACGTGTCTTGCCGCCGGTGCTTGCTGTGTGCAGCCTGAACGGTAATTGTACCGCCGTCCAAGTCAAAAGACGATACTGTCAAACTTCGCAACTCACCGGCTCTCAGGCCCGTTTCTATCGCCACTTGATACAACACTGCCCGTTCCGGCCCGGTTGCACCCATACAGTCAGGCCCGCTTTGTGTAGTTTCCAATAACCGCCGTATTTCGTCCGGCTCCAACGCCCGCCTATCGTGCCGCCTGTCTGTTCGTACATTCAGCCCCTTCAGGTGTTGAACAGGGCTTTCGGTTAATCGCCTATCCATTACCGCCCATCGACAAAATTGCTTAATGCTTTGCAGATAAAAATTGCTTGTTTGCTTACCGATACCATTACCGTTATCACGCAGATCGGCAAGGTGTCTCTCGACGCGGCTTGCTGAAATATCAGTCAGGCTTATAAATTTGCAGTCCTGAATTATCCGTTTTGTTCTTGTTATAACAAGTTTGACGTGGTTTTTAGTGTTGCCCTTTGCCTGTAAAGATTCCTGAAAATCCGCCAAGTGTTCCATCAAAGACACCCCGGCCGCAACACGCCGGGAATCCAACAGGCCGATTTTTTCAAACCGCTGCGATAACTTTTTCGGTATGTTTTCCAGCCATTGAGCAAGTCCCGCGTCTGGTATTTCTCCGCCCATTTTATAATTGATAAGTTTTTGAATTTGACGGCCCAGGGCTTCACTCTGCCGTTTGTCCTCGAACGCCGGAAACCGCCGTACCGTTTGCAGATGATCCCGCAATTCGATCCACCACTTGGCAACC
>DAOWIP010000407.1 GCA_030640865.1 Sedimentisphaerales bacterium
CACCTCATTGGCAAACTTATGCTCTTCGGAGAGCTTCAGGTTCACCTGACTGAAAAGAGGCGACTTGTTCAAATTGGCTATCAGTTTTGCCACTTGCAGGTCCGTAGGAGCCAAGCCTGTAAATTCGATTGTCGTTTCTGTCTTTGGTGGTGCTGCCGGTTTCGCAGCCTCGGTTTTCTTTTTCTTGCTGCGGCCCCTTTTATTCCGCGAACGGTTATTCTGACTGCTGGTTTTCAGGACTTTACAGGTCATTTTGTAATCAACTAATGAAACTCTCTCCGGGAGATCGTTAGTGATCGTAGCCAGCAACAGAGAACGCGGTACCGGCTCCATCAGCATCGCGCTGATAGCCGCTTTTTCCATCATTTCCTTTTTTTTCTTTTCCAGTTCGTCCAGTTGTTTCAGCGACTCACTGGCACGGACCATTTTCTGATTGATCTCCGTCACCTTTTGCTTAAGGTTGCCCTGCTGACGCTCGGTGAACAAAAAACCACCACCAACACCGGCCACTACCAATAGAAACAGAAACAGACAGACAATATTTGTCCGCCGTTGTGCCTTCTTTTCAAGGTAATCTTCCGGCAAAAAATCAATGTTATTTTTCATGCTTCCTCCGTATTATAGATTGTAATTGTTTTCACCTAAGCATAAACCAAAGGCCACCGCCCAGTCTGAATTAATCTGCTCGGCGTCCAGATCGCTGTGCCTGCCTATTCGGCTTCCTGCTTCAATACGCGCAAGGGGATCGCCCAACTGAGCGGGCAACCTCAACTCCTGTGCCAGCCGCTGGCAGAGCTGTTTGTCCTTGGCCTGTCCTCCTACGAAAATAATCCTGGTAATTGGGTCCGTCTCAAACAATATATCGTGATAACGTATGCAACTGCGAATCTCCGTCGCCAGTTCGGTAAGTGCCGTTCCCATATTCGAGTCGGCCTTGTTTGTAACTGTCCCGCTTTCGCGCGTTTTCTCAGTCATCGTCGCTGTAGCGGTTTCGACGGCCAAAGCGGAGCCGCCTGTTTCTGAATTCACGACTGCTTCTTTTTTATCGCTCATTGTCCCTTGGCCGTTGACTTCTTCGGCACAGGGGCCGATCGTTCGGCAAAAAGTCATCTTCGGACCATTAACTGCCACCACTTTCGTGCAACTGTGCCCCAGGTCCACCAGTAAAATGGCCCGACTCCCCTGTTCCATGTGTTCCTGCAAATGGGCGAAACTGTTCACCAGGGCACAGGCTTCGACGCTGACCGAATCGATCTCTATTTTTGTCTGTTCGATTAAATGCAAATGCTGCTGTACCACATTACGGGAAGCAGCCAGCAGAATTACTTCCAGCCTGGTCTCATCGCCCTCGTACACCTCTCCCGCGGTAATATGGCGCAGCAAAGCACCCGCGACATCGAAGGGCAATTTTTCTTGCGCTTCCCACGGTAAGGATTTTTTTAGTTGTTTTTCTTCCATCCTGGGCAGCCGCAGATGTTGTATCAACATAGTGCGGGCCGGCAGACAGCTCACAACTTTTTTCCCCTTGAACGGCTTAACGGCCAATAACTCTTTGATATTGGTGATGTACCAGTTCTGCAATCCAAGCGGATCATTGCGTATTTCGGGCGGAACAACCGCCTTCGCGGCCGCTATCAGTTGTAAGCCGCCTTCGCTTTCTGTTACCTGGATAATCTTGAGACTATGACTGCCAAGATCAATGCCAATAGGATATACTTTTTTCCGAAATAATTTCAACATCCTGTTACTGTCGCCTCCTGTCGTGGCTATCTGCCAACAGAACTATAAAATACAACCAATAGCCGGTCAAACGACTTGCCCAAATTACTGCTTATTACCCATCTTGCCCGACATGTTTTTATTTAACTAACACGAATATCTATTATAATCAAACCAAACGTTAAAAATCAGGTAACCGTTCACGCAAATATTTGTACTAATCGTGATTTATGACATAAATCATCCTGTAGAAGCCTGTAGGGCTTCAATAACAATAGCCGCGGGTGCAGGGAGCGTAGCG
>DAOWIP010000414.1 GCA_030640865.1 Sedimentisphaerales bacterium
ACTCGAAGATATCGCCAGCAGTTTCAAAGGTGTGGAAAATTGTTACGCGATCAAGGCCGGTCGTGAGGTTCGTGTGATCGTTAATTCCTCAAATATCGACGATAATTCGGCGGTGAAAGTTGCTCGCGATATTGCCAAGAAGATCGAAGAGGAGATGACCTATCCCGGTGAGATCAAGGTTACGCTGCTGCGTGAATTACGCTGCATAGAGTATGCTCGTTAGCAGTTAAATTCGAAATACTAATATCGAAATCCGAAACAAATACTAAATTCAAATGATATAAATACAAAACATAAGCCCCTTCGGGGCTTTAACAGGTTTTTTGAAAACTTTGCCACAGAGGAAAAAGAGGAAGGCGAGGGGCACAGAGAACTACTACAAAGGAACCACGAATGGACACTAATTTTTATCCGCGGATTTCGCGGATTGACACGGATTTTTATCAAATGTTAAATTCGAAATGCTAATATTGAAATTCAAAACTCGAATAATATAATTTCAAAACAGGAAGTAAAGTTCTAATGAAATCGAAAAGGTTGGCTGGGCTTTAGGGTTATGCTGAATATTTTCCCGCCAAGGCGCCAAGAAAAAGATGTCTAATCAGGCTGATCATTAATAGGTGACTGTCCCCTATTAAAAATTGGAATGGCAAATGAATGTAAGAAGAATGTTAACTTTAAGAATTATCTTTGTATGTATGATCGTGGGGATGTTAGCTCCGACTTTGTTTGCTGAGACGCTATATGTGGATAGGATTGGCGGTGACGATATCAGTCCGGGGACAAAGGATAAGCCTTTAAAATCCATAGACAAGGCCGCGACGATGGTTAACCGCAGTAATGGGTCCGGGCCAGCTACAATAAAAATTCTCCCGGGCACCTATGAGATTGACAGGACAGTAGTTTTTGCAAATCAACGAGTCTTTACAGAAAAGAAGCGTCTTGTTATCGAAGCTGCCATTTTGCCGGATGATCCGGGATGGAAGCCAGAGCTTATGCCCAGGATATTTTCATCTGAAAACCTGTACAATCCTGAAAAACCGAATCGGGTGACGGGTACTTACGGCCTTAGAATAAAGGTAAGCCATGTTACGATACGCGGTTTGAAGTTTCTTGGTAGTGCTGCGCCAAATAATATGTATGCCCCTATCGAGCGGATCGGTAGTGACCTTAAGGATATGCTTGTTACGCAGTGTATGTTTGTCGGTGATAACGACTCGTTTAATATTTACTGTCCTGTGATCGCTACAGGCGATAAGCTTGTTGTCGATCATTGCATATTTCACGGTTGTCACGCATCTGCGGTATTTTGGGACGGTCTGGAAAGGCGCATATATAAAAATAATGCAATGAGATATTGTATTGTCGATGGTGGTATTATCTCAGGAGTCTGGACGTGCCAAACAGCTGATGATTTTAAGTTTCACAATAACGTTGTCACCGATACAGAATTCTTCTGGATGCGGAAAAGGATCGACAAACCAATAAAGTATGAACTGAGAGATTGTATCGTAAACTCCAAGAACTATTCGAGCTATGGTATCGAAACAGGCCCGACCGGGCTAACCGGACCAGAAGTTAAGTATGACGAAAAAAATATTATCAAAGAAAGACACGTAGTTTTGGTAAGGGACAAAAAGGCAAGAAACTATATGCATGTAACTCCTGGAACGCCTGGAAGTAAGCTTGGTGCCGGGCTATTTAAGTGAATAACAGTCACCACTTTTTGGCAAGTTATTTTTGGCAGGTAGTTTCGATTTTGACAGTATGGGCATTATTGCAGATTAGGCGGTTTTTATGAAGGTAAACATTCTGTGTATAGGCGATATCGTTGGCAGGGGCGGCAGGCATGTTCTCTCTCAGAAGCTGGTTGAACTTGTTAAGACGCACAGCATAGATTGCGTGATAGCCAATGCCGAGAATGCGGCTGGGGGTAGTGGTATTACTCCGCAGATATATGATAAGCGCTGCAAGTACGGCGTTAATCTTATCACATTGGGCGACCACGCGTATCGCAAGAAGGACATTATCCCTACTTTGGAGACGGCGGATAATATAGTGAGGCCGGCGAATATGTCTACGCAGGCGGCGGGTAAGGACTTTGCGGTGTACGAAACGGCTAAGGGTGTTAAGGTTGGGGTCGTCGCACTTATCGGCAGGGTATTTATGAAACCGGCGGATTGTCCGTATGCGAAGATCGACGCGATCCTCGGTAAACTCAATCATGAGGCGGATATTGTCGTTGTGGATATGCATGCTGAGGCGACGAGTGAAAAGGTGGCGATGGGGTACCATCTTGACGGGCGGGTTAGTTGTGTATTCGGTACTCATACGCATGTCATGACAGCCGACGAGAGGATACTTGCCAGGGGGACGGGGTATATAACGGATGTGGGGATGACGGGGGCGCATGATTCGGTGCTTGGCAGGAAGGCCGAGAGTGTTTTGAAGTCGTTTCGGACGCAGATGCCGTTTCCCTTTGAGATCGCGACCGGCGATGTGCGGATAAGCGGGATAATAGTTACGGTCGATAGCCACAGCAAAATGGCAGAGCGAATAGAGCGAGTGCAAGTCGCTGAAGAGGGCAGCGATGATATCGGCTATGACAGCGATGACGGCAAACCGGATCATCCTACCGGGTTTTAGGGGGTGAATCCTCGCTGACAGTATCAATACCTCAGAAAGCAAGCAGCCTCCGGTAGACAAAAAAGTCCGATAAAATACATATTTTTTACTTGACAAATCTGTCTGTATCGGGTATATTCCATTAAGTAGGCATTAAGGTAGAGGGAACTGCTCTGTCATCACTTCATTAATGCATTGTGCAGTTTATGCTCAGGCAACACTTCTTTGAGGATCGGCTCTGTAAGAGTTAGGGTTTATTTGGTTTGGCTTTGTTTGTATGAGGTGGTTGATCGTATATGGACAATCGCCTATTAAGAAATAGGATAACTGGAGAAAACTTTGTGATCAGGATTTTGGCCGCAGCAGTTTTTGTGTTTGGCAATAGCCGGGTCCCTGGGGGAAGGGGCCGGTCCAACGATATATTTGCAACGGTAAGGGGGGGATTCCCATTTGGATGTTTTTGCATGGAACCGTTCTGTTGTCTTAACGGATAGCAGTTATTAATTGTTAATAATGTTTTTAGTAAGGAGGTAGTATTATGAGAAATTTGAAATTCACTTTAACTTTTGCGCTGATCGTGTTGGTCGGTGCAGCGCCAATGATTCTGGCTGATTGGGATGAGGGAATGCCCTACAAGTGGGTTCAGTATCCAGATCTGAGTCCCCTGGGCATTGATGTTAATGGCACTTTTTTCAGAATCGCCGATGATTTTGAATGTACGGTCACCGGTCCTTTAACGGATTTCCACATCTGGAGTTCCTGGCTGGACGA
>DAOWIP010000027.1 GCA_030640865.1 Sedimentisphaerales bacterium
ACCTACAACATTCCCAATGGAAAATATACCGACCACGGCCCAATCTTCTTCGCGAACGGCCAAAGGCCCGCGTATGTCAATTCGATAACCGTAGGAAAAGACGGAACGGTCTATACTCTCGGAAGAATTACAAAGAACGGCCGCACACTAACCGACCTGATTAGTATTTCGGTACCGTAATGTAGCGTAACCTTCCAGGTTACGATTAATAGTCTGTATTTAGCGTCAAAAAACAGAGTATTTCGCATTAGAATCTCAAGCAAGGATGCTTAAGTTACATTGGAATCTCAAGCAGGGATGCTTGAGCTACATTACCGGAAAAAACAACATTGCCAAAGAAGGGAAAATCGTATAGAATAAAGGTTTGCGAGAGACCCTATGGGGGCTGGGGCGTTGTTGCAAAATTGCCGTAACTCCTGTTGTAATCGAGAGATAACAGTACTGAAATACTGCCGGAATCTGCGATGTTGGCCAAACGAATAATACCATGCCTGGATGTTGATAAAGGCCGTGTAGTCAAGGGGATTAAGTTCTTCGATCATCGTGACGCCGGATCGGTGGAGGAGTGCGCTCGGCGTTACGAACAGCAGGGAGCCGACGAACTCGTTTTTTATGACATAACCGCCAGCCATGAGAACCGCGATTTGACAGTGAATGTACTCAGCAAGGCGTCCGAGCAGGTTTTTATGCCCCTGACGGTTGGCGGTGGAATACGGACCATCGATGACGTGCGGCTGATGCTCAGCAGTGGCGCCGACAAGGTCAGTATAAATACAGCGGCTGTGCTGGACCAAAACCTTATTAAACGATCCGCTCTGCGATTCGGCAGCCAGTGTATCGTGCTCGCGATCGACGCGAACCGTGTAATGAAAGACGGTATCGAGAAATGGGAAGTTTTTATCAATGGAGGCCGAAAACCTACCGGAATCGACGTAATGAATTGGGTTCGTAAGGGCCGTGCCGACGGGGCCGGAGAGATTGTCCTTAATGTTATGAACGCCGATGGAACAAAAAAAGGTTATGACCTGGAAATGACCGCGGCCGTCAGCGAAGAGGTGGATATCCCCGTGGTTGCCAGCGGCGGAGCCGGTGATCCGGAAGATATGTACCAGGTATTGACCAGGGGCAAAGCGGAAGCGGCACTCGCGGCAAGTATTTTTCACTTTGGCCAATATTCCATCCAACAGACCAAACAGTATCTGCACAATAAAGGGATTGTCGTAAGGCTGGACTATCAGGTACAGCCCATAAGCCGAAATTGAGGCATTCCTCAATAATAATCCACGAATAACCATACAAAAAACCGCGAACAGCCATATAAGCAGTTATGCAAGGAGATATGATTGAGTAAGCAACCGATTTCGAAACAGTTGGCTGGTGGTAAAAAGCCCGCGATCGACAAGTTTTTCAATCTGGCGATCAAGACTGAGTCTTCGGATATTCATCTGAAGGGCTGCGCAGTTGCGAGGATTCGTTCAGGTGGGTATCTTCGTTCCACTACCGCTGATCCTATTCCGGAAGAGAAACTGCAGGAGATGATCTTTGAGATACTATCTGAAGAACAAAAAGAATATTTCCTGGAAAACGGCGCACTTGATTTCGCGTATGATATGGGCAGCAGCGATCGTTTTCGTGTGAATATTTTCCGTCAGCGTGGCAATGTCTCCCTTGCGGCCCGTCGAGTCAGCAGTGTAATCCCGGCATTCGAGAGCCTGCATTTACCGCCAATTGTCCAGGAGATTGCCAAAATTCATCAGGGCCTGGTTTTAGTTACCGGCGTAACCGGTTGCGGCAAAAGTACCACCATCGCCTCTATGCTCGACCAGATCAACCACCAACGGCATTGTCATATTATCACTATTGAGGACCCGATCGAGTTTGTGTATAAGGATGATAAGGCCCTGGTAAGCCAGCGTGAGGTCGGCATTGATGTAGCCAGTTACGATGACGCATTACGCTCGCTGATGCGTGAGGACCCTGACGTGGTGCTGATCGGTGAAATGCGTGATTATGCCACACTCGTCGCCGGCCTGCGGGCATCCGAAACCGGGCACCTTGTCTTCGCCACTTTGCACAGTACCGATGCATATCAAACCGTTACAAGGATGCTGGACCTTACACCACAAATTGAGAGACACATGGTACGTCAGGCGCTGGTAGGTAACCTGCGGGCAGTAATTTCACAACGGCTGCTGCCGACAATACGCAAGGAGATGCCGCGAGTACCGGCGTTGGAAATAATGATAGTCAACCCGGCGGCTCGCAAGCTGATAGCCGAAGAACGCGAGCTGGATTTACCCACTGTGATCAAAAATTCATACGCGGAAGGTATGATTGATTATACCGAATCATTACGGCAATTGGTGGAACAGGAATATATCGATTTGAAGACGGCTTATAATTATGCGCCAAAAGCTGAGGAATTGAAAATGTCGATGAAGGGCATTCGAACGGGTGGGGCAGGAATTCTATAGTGCTCACGATTGAGTTTTCCCGTTAGTACGCGGGTAAAAAACCTTGCGATAAGATGTTATGGTTTCGCTCGCGGGAATTTCCATACGCGATGCGTATATAACTGGAGCTTCGCTGCTTATGTATAACGATTTATTAGTTCAGATACCCGGCCTGGGCGGTTATATAGCAATCTGGAAAATCATCTTCCTTCTGGCTCTCTTCGGCTTCTGGGCATGGGTGGGCCAGTGGATGGATAAAGATGCCCCGGCAGTGGGTACGAACCGAACGTTTTGGAACAACATTTACCTCGGTGTCGGCCTGATTATTCTGGCGTTCTGGTTCTTTCTGCCGGTACCCTTTATTGTTGAATTGTTGATGTTCCTGGTAATCTGGTCAACAGTCGTTATTATCTACGTTCTGCACCGCAACGCGAAAGTGCCGAGGACCCAGACTATACTGACGCTGGACCACATAAAGTGGCTGTTGAGTTTCGAGGAACGCAAACGGAAAAAGATGAACCCCCGTCTGGTCTTCATATCCGTCAACGACAACGAACTTCCCATTCCATACAAACAGGACCAGGAATATACCGGATATATTGCCGCTGAAGTACTCCTGCACGATATGTGGCGACGGCGTGTCAGTCATGTGATTATGGTGCCTCATGGTGAGCAATATCAGCTTCGCTACGTGATTGACGGCATTACAACGGTAGAGGGAGATCGGCCTCGTGAAGAGGCAATGGGTAGTATAGTATATCTGAAAGCAGTAGCCGGCCTGGATGTGGAGGACCATCGCCGTCCTCAGGAAGGTAGTTTTTTTACGATCCGTACGGGCCAGAAGGACACGGGTTGGCGAATTTCGACATCCGGCAGTACACGCGGTGAACAGTTGAGTCTGGAGCGTATCGAAGAGACAAAAAGCTTTACTATCGACGTGGTGGGGCTGCATCCGGATCAATTGGAGATGGTACAAAAGGTGATCGAGCAGCCCAGCGGCATTACGCTGGTAACGGGGCCGAAGGGGAACGGTTCGACAACAACACTTTACGGTCTGATACGTTATCACGACGCTTTCATCCAGAACATTCACACACTCGAGAATGAATGCCTGATGGAAGTGGATAATATCAGCCAGCATGAAATGGAAAAGGGACCAAAGGCCCATAGCAGCGCCCAGCAGTTGCGCAGTGTGTTCCATGTGGACCCGGATGTGTTGATGGTAAGTTTCTGCGACGGGAAGGATATGGCTCAATTGATAACCAAGGCGGCCCGTACAGAAAAGAAGGTTTATGTGGGCATGTCGGCGGATAACGCCTTCCAGGCACTGGGGGATTGGATGAAGATGGTTGGCGACAGCAAAAAGGTGGCGGATACTCTCCTGGCAGTTACCAATCAAAGACTGATTCGTGTCCTTTGCCATGAATGCCGCCAGGCGTATGCACCCGACGTAACCATGCTGAAAAAACTCAATCTGCCGTCGGACAAGATCAGGAAGTTCTATCGTCCGCCCGCCGAAATCGAATATGATAAACACGGTAATCCGATCCTTTGTCCAAGCTGCCAGGGTACAGGCTATTTTGGCCGGACCGCTGTTTTTGAGACTTTCATGATCTCTGACGCCTTACGAAAACTAATTGCCGAGGATGCGCCGGTCAATGTGTTGCGGACGCAATGCCGCAAGGAACGGATGCTGTTCTTACAGGAACAGGTCCTGCGGAAAGTAATCGACGGTACAACAAGTATTCAGGAGGTACTCCGGGTTACCGCTGAACAAAAACCGAAAAGACGACCAGGAAAAAGTGATTGCCGATTAAATATGGAGTATTAATAATGATCGCTATTCTGATTTTCACTGTTATCACGGGTATTCTGATTTTCTATCAGGTATTTACGCAAGGTTTGTTCAGCAATATAATTATGGCGGTGCTTTCACTGGTAGCGGCTATAACAGCCTTGAATTACTATGAGCCGCTGGCGGCGCTTTTGAATGATAAAGTTGGAATAATGAATATCGGATTGAAAGGTATTTCGCTGTTGGCGATATTTATTGTTACACTTCTGGTGTTACGGACGGTGAGCGACCAGCTTATCAAAGGCAATATGAATTTTCCGCTGATAATAGATCGCCTCGGCGGCGGGCTTTGCGCATTGGTTTCGAGCCTGACGATTTCCGGGATGATCGCATTGGGACTACAGAACATGCCGATATCAGCGGCAATCCTGGGGTTCGACCGCTGCGGGGAGTCTTTACAGCAGCCGGAATCGGATAAAGGATTTTTTCCATTTGGAGACAGTTTTGTAACAACGATTATGAATCAGGCGAGTTGCTATTGCCTGGCGGGCCGGGACAGTTTTGCGCATCATCATCCGAATTATCTGCGTGAGCTGTATCTCAATCGTCTGATGCCGGATGATTTCAAAGGCAGCCGCCAGGAGGCAGGGTCGGACGCCCTGAAAGTTGAGGAAGTATGGCTGATTGATTCGGAGCTTCGCGACACACAAAATCAGGAAGCGGCTATGCTCAAAACAGGGGAATCGCTTATCGGTGTGCGCATTAAGCTGAAACCCGGTCAGGGCAATCGAGGTGATATGGGAACGGTTGACGCGGATCAAACTATACGATTCTCGATGGGGCAGATACGGCTGATAGGGTTCAATCCCAACAAACCAGACAAACCCGGTTACAGCCGGTACCCAATCGGTTTCCACGCCAAAGGCCGTTCTACTTATATAAAAAAATCACTGAAGGAAGGTTACTTCTACAAAAGCAGTAAGAACAAACCGCTTAGCCTGCTTTTCAAGTGGCCCGGCAAAATCAAGGAAGCCCCACCGCAATATATTGAATTCAAACGATCATCACGAGCGCCAATTCTGCTAAAGAAAGCTTCAGATAAAAAATAGCTTGTAGCGTTTCCTCTTATACTCTTACACCCTTATACTCTTACACCCTTATACTCTTACACCCATATATGTTTCAGCGGCGGTTAGTACAATTTTCGTTTTTATTGGTACTGGCGCTGGGGATACTCATTGCTCGGTTAGCCTGGCTACAGCTTATCCACGGGCAGGAATATGCCGAACAGGCTGATAAGCTTCTCGAAGGTCGCTACGAATGGCTGGATACGGCACGGGGCACAATCTATGACTGCCAAGGTGAGATTTTGGCAGTCGATCAACCTGTCTTTCGAGTTTGTCTTCATTACAAACTGATCCGCCT
>DAOWIP010000502.1 GCA_030640865.1 Sedimentisphaerales bacterium
AACCCCCGCTTAACAGCGAGGGCTGTTTAGCTAACGCGTGGGGTAAAACCCCACCCTACAAGACTAATTAATTAACAGTGCCTCAAATTCACTACGGAACTTTTTAACCATCGCGCCAATCGGCATACCGTAAGCGTCCCCGACCGGGCACAGCGTCGTGTCGATAACCGTATCGCATATCTGTACGATCCGGTCGATGTCGGCTTTCGTGCCATACCCCCTGATAAGCCTGGTCAGTAGTTCCTTAACCACCCATGTTCCTTCGCGGCAGGGTGTACACTGACCGCACGACTCATGCTCATAAAATTTAATAGTACGCAGTGCCGTCTCCGGGATGCTTGTGGTATCGTTTATCACCATTATCCCGCCCGACCCGAACAACGTACCTTTCTGCTGGCAGCCGTCGAAGTCCATGTTCAGTTCTGCCGCCTCTGCCGCCGTCAGGATCGGCACCGACAGACCGCCAACAATAACTGCTTTCAGAGTACCCTTTACTCCCCCGGCCGCGGCCAATATCCTGCTCAGGGCCGTACCCATCGGAAACTCATAAGTCCCTGGCTTGTTCACATGACCGGAAACGCCGAATATCTTAAATCCGTGATTGTTATCGCTGCCGAATTTCTTAAACTCCGCCGCTCCTTTGGCGATAATAAACGGCAGGCTCGAAAGTGTTTCCACATTGTTCACAATTGTCGGACATCCATACAGGCCTTCCGAAGCCGGGAACGGCGGCTTCAGCCGCGGATTACCACGTTTGCCTTCCAGTGATTCAATTAACGCCGTTTCTTCGCCGCAGATATACGCCCCTGCGCCAAGATGCACGATGATGTCCAACTCGCCCAATAGCCCCTTTTCTCCGGCCTGCTCGATAGCTCGTTCGAGTATGTCCGCTATCCATTTGAACTCGCCCCGGATATAAATAAACGCAAGTTTCGCCCCGATAGCATGACAGGCGACAGCAATCCCTTCGATCATCAGGTGCGGATCGTACTGCATGATCTGACGGTCCTTGAATGTTCCCGGCTCACCTTCATCGGCGTTACATATTAAATACACGGGCTTGTCGCTGTCTTTCGGCAAAAAGCCCCATTTGGTCCCGGTCGGAAACCCTGCTCCGCCCAGCCCTCGCAGGCACGATTCTTTTACCTCGGCGACCACCGCCGCCGGGGCCATCTGCCGCGTTTTTTTCAGTGCCTCATATCCGCCGTCGGCGAGATAGGTTTCGATTGCCGTTGAGTTGTCCGCGCCTCGCCGTTTCAGCAGCACATTACATTCCGTCCCCCAATTGGCCTCGGTTTGCCAGTCCGGCATTTTGTCTTTCCGCAGGCTCGCGATCAGTTCGTCCGTTTTTTCTATGGTCATATTTTCGTAATAGCGGTCGTTCACCTGGATTACCGGACACGTTCCGCAGGAACCGAGGTCCTGAACGGTTGTAAGCGTGAACAGACCGTCACTTGTTGTCTGTCCCACACTGATACCGAGGCTTTTTTCGAGGTGGGTTACGATTTCGTCCGCTCCCATCAGCATCGCCGGCACATTCGCGTCCACCTGCAGATGAAATTTGCCGACCGGCTTCCGGTTATACATCGTATAGAAGCTCCACACGCCGAACACTTCAGCCGCTGTAAGCCCCAATATCGCTGCTATCCCAGCGAGATCGTCTTTTTCGATACAGCCGTTCGCTTCACGCTGGGCCGCATCAAGCGCCGGCAACAAAGCCGATTCCTTTCGCGGATAGCGACTCGCCAGTTGCGTAATCATTTCGCGGCACTCTTGACTTATCATAAACATCTCCTGCGTTAAAATTCATCCCGGTCTCGCGATTCTATCATTTCAGATAGCGACCAGCGAAAGCGGGTTTTGCCGTCCATGCAGAACAGAAAAAGTGGCTATGCCACCTCCTGCGTAATTTATGCCTGATTCGTTTTACTTATAATCATTTTCTTTTTACTCAGTGCAATTCGTGGTTATAAATCACCCGATCTTTTCCAGCTTCGCCGCACACACCTTGAACTCCGGAATCTTCGAGATCGGATCAAGAGCGTCGTTCGTCAGCATATTGGCCGCAGCCTCGGCAAAGTGGAACGGAATAAACATCGATCCCTTCGCCACCCGGTCCATAACCCATGCCTGGGTATCGATTGAGCCACGACGGCTGGAAACTCTGACGGTTTCGCCGTCCATGATCCCCAGCGTCTCCGCGTCAGCCGGATTGATTTCCACCATCCCGCACGGCACCATACCGTCGAGTACCACACTTCGTCGGCTCATACTGCCCGTATGGAAATGTTCCAGCATCCGGCCTGTGCTAAGCCGCATGGGCCACTGCTCGTCCGGCTCTTCCGCCGGCGGTCGGTATTCCATTGGCGTCAGCAGCCCCAGCCCGCGGGCGAACTTGCCTTTATGCAGAATAGGCGTACCTGGATGGTCTTCCGCCGGGCAAGGCCAACATAAACCGAGTGCACGATTCCGCTCATAGCTCATGCCCGCATAAGAAGGTGTAAGTCGCCTGATTTCCTCGAATATTTCTTCGGGTGTCCGATAGAAGTCGCTGTATCCCATCCGTTCCGCGATGTCAGCGGTGATTTCATAATCCTGTCGCACATTGCACGACGGGTTCAGGGCCTGGTTGCTCAACTGCACTCGCCGTTCTGTGTTGGTAAATGTCCCCAGCTTCTCGGCGAACACCGGCGCCGGCAGTACCACATCCGCCATCACCACCGTCTCCGTCGGGAAAATATCCTGCACCACCAGAAAATCCAGTTTTTCCATACATTCTTTTACGTGGTTCAGGTTCGGGTCTGAGATCATCGGGTTTTCGCCGATGATATACAGCCCCTTAATCTTACCGCCGCATTCGGGGATCATCTGCGTTACCGTCATCCCTATTTCCAGCGGAATCTCGGCGTTCCAGGCGTCGCGGAACTTTTTATTAGCCGCTTCGTCGATCACCTTCTGATAACCGCTGAATACGTTGGGCAGCGCGCCCATATCGCACGCACCCTGCACATTACTCTGGCCCCGCAGCGGATTCACCCCGCCACCTTCAATACCGAGGTTACCCGTAATCATCGCAAGGTTCGCGGTGCTCTTGACGTTATCCACACCGTGTGTATGTTGAGTTATCCCCATTGAGAAATAAAGCGCCGATGTCCCGCCTGTCGCGTACAACTTAGCGATTTCGTACAGGTCTTCCTGCGACACTCCCGTTAGCTCTTCCACCTTTTCCGGCGTGAAAAATTCCATACTTTTGCGATATTCTTCATAACCTTCGCATCGTTCCCTGATGTATTCCTTATCTTCCCAGCCTTCTCTCAGGATAATATGCTGAATCCCGCTCAACAGTGCCACGTCCGAACCGTTCCGCTGCTGCACCCATATCGTTGAATGATCGACCAGATCGATCCGCCGCGGATCACACACGATAATTTTTACACCGTTGAACTTTACCGCCTGTTTCATCATCCCGCCCAGAACAGGGTGGTTATGCGTCGTATTAGTCCCGATTATCAGGATGACGTCCGACTTCAGGCATTCTTCCATGCTATTGGTCATTGCCCCCGAACCTAATGTTGTTGCCAGTCCAGCCACCGTCGAACTATGGCACAACCGTGCGCAATGATCGACGTTGTTCGTACCGAGCACTGCCCTGGCGAACTTCATCGCCTGGAAATTCTCCTCATTTGATATCTTCGCCGAGGCCAATACTCCCAGCGAATCCGAGCCGTGCTGTTTCTTGATTTCCAGGAACCGCTTCGCCGTATAATCCAGCGCCTCGTCCCAGGTAGCCTTGACAAGTTCACCGTTCTTGCGGATGAGCGGGTCTGTCAACCGGTCCGGATGCTGCACATAATCCAGTCCGAATCGCCCTTTAACACAGAGCATGCCCTTATTCGGCTGTTTCTGCCAGTTCTCTTCATAGGCTGTCGCTTTGATGAACCGGCCGTCTTTGGTGTGCATATCGATCTGGCAGCCGACCCCGCAATAAGGGCAGGTTACCCGTGTTTTGGTCGTTTCCCAGTTGCGGGCCGTGCCTTTGGCTCGTTTGTCGATGATCGCTCCAACCGGACAAAGCTGTACACATTCTCCGCACTGTACGCAGTCCGACTCACCCATCGGCACATCGTTATCGCATACGACCTTTTCCTCATGGCCCCTGAACCCCATCGCTAATACGCTGTGTACGACATTGTCGTTGTCCCCGGCGATACATCGGCCACACTGGATACACTTGTTATGATCGACGATAAT
>DAOWIP010000031.1 GCA_030640865.1 Sedimentisphaerales bacterium
ATCGTTACCTGATCATCGGCGTCTGTCCAGTCAATAATGGCCGGGGCAATGTTATAACTGATACGTTCGGCATTAGGGAGCTGGTGATTGATTAGATCGATCAGGCGAAGTAGTTGATCGATCCGCGGTCGGTCGAGACGGCCACTCCCGTCTTTGAGCAGGTTGACGTTCAGCTTGCCGTTTTCCGAAGAGAGTGTGAGTGCGCAACTGCCGGGGGCGATCTGATATACGAACGGCCGCTCAAGCATGTGCCGCAAAGTATCGTTGGTATGAAGGTCAGAATTGTGTTTGATTGCGGCCAGGGCGATATTCAGTCCGGCACGGGCGCAATTAAGGGCCTGTTGGCGGCGACAGAAACTGTCCGCAGCCCGCAGGTTTGTGCGCGAAGCATAATTAAACTCCAGCAGTACGGCTGTTAATAAAACGATGATTAACAGAACCGTGATGAGGACGAAGCCGTTATGTTTTATTTTTGTTGAATAATTATGTTTCATTTATTTATACAAACAGGACTGGCGGTTGTGGTCATTTTACAGATGCCGGCGTTCGTGCTATTCATAAGAACTTCAATTTTAACGGCACACGGAAGCTGTTGGTTTTGTTCGCGGCGGTTCCAGTTGTCAAACCATTTCCGGCTGTCGAAAAAAGATAACTCAATTGACTCGACATTTTCGGCCAGGGGAAACCATTCGTGCCGCTGAGGATGGTTCTCCGACTGCATCGCTATTAACTGCTGAGTATAAAACAGAATACCCTGGTCCGAATCGTATCTATAAGCGACCTGAAAAGGTCCGTGCTGACTGAGCCGGTCGTGGAATATGCCGGCGGTAGTAACCATACGAAGAATTATGCCGTTTTTGTCTTTTGTATCGGCTCGGAAAACCACCTGTTCATCCTCGGCTGTGATCAAGCCAATAGCGGACGGAGCAGTTGACGTTTGTTTGGGCAATTGAGCGGGTACATAAACGCAGCGGACCTGGCGGGTCATTTTCGCGAGCAGAGAACGAGCTTCGCGAACGGTGGTGATGTTCGCGTTGCAGCGGTTCGCTGAGCTTGTGGCGGCGAAGTATGCGCCATATACGGCTGAGAAGATAATCAGCACGATTGACATCGCGATTAAAATCTCGATAAGAGTAAAACCTTTCTGATGTTTGTTTTTCATTATTTTATATCTGTAACATAGGTTGTCAGGTTAAGATGTTTGTCCGCTGAACCAGGCGTCCAACTCACGTCAATTTCAACCCGTCGCAAAGGGGCAAAATCATTCTGATCCAACTCCGGCAGTCGCAAGTTTGTAACCGTTCTTCGCCAGTTTAATTCACGGTTGTTCAAGGTAACACTACCAGTAGTTGTGCCAGGCCCAAGGAACGACTGCGCAATGGTCTCATCCAATTTCTGCTGGGCTAAAAACGCCGCCTGAGTTGAGGCAACGGTGCTGTCGGCCATTTTGATGCTGATCAGTTGCAGACGTAACAGAGCCGATACGGCAATCGCCACAACAGCCAAGGCAACAAGGACCTCTATGAGAGTAAAACCATCGTTATTAAAGCGTGTGTGTTTAGTCATAATGTCAGTTAAGCCATCCACCTCGAAGACTCGGTGGCTGCCACCCATCGTCAGTTTTAAGGTTGCTGGTCGAGGTTCCAGTTTTCGATGTCAGCGCCATCATTAGTGCCGCCGTTCTCCCCATCTTTGCCGTAGGATTCGAGATCGTAATCCTTGCTGTTCAGACCAGGTGAGATATAAATATACGTGTTTCCCCAAGGGTCCAACGGCACCTTTTTGAGGTATCCGTCGGAGTTGTAGCCGTTGATCCCACCAGGATTGGAGGCCAGCACAGCCAGGCCCTCAGATGTAGTAGGGAATCGGCCGATGTCGGTCTTGAAAAGGGCCAGGGCTGATTCGATGTTTCTTATCTCGACCAGGGCCTTGGTGCGACGAGCCTGCTCAGGACGATTGAGTATCTTAGGCATTACAATCGTGGCCAAAAGACCAAGAATAACAATGACAATCATCAGTTCGAGCAGGGTGAAGGCTTTAAAATTATGTTTTGTGTATTTTTTCATTATTTTGTTGCTCCACAATTTGGGCACTCTAAGAGATTCTGACAAAACCATAATCCGTAAGGGCGAATCGCCTTGACGAAAGCGGGCGAGACGCCCGCGATACAGGCTTTGTCAGAGTGCTTAAAGCATTTGGTTGATCTCGAATATGGGCAGCAAGATAGCCAGGACAATAAAGCCGACGATCAGGCCCATAAACAATAATATTACAGGTTCGATCAGGGCAGTCATCGACTGAACCATTAGCTTGATCTCTTCATCATATCCGTCCGCGAGGTTGGCAAACTGCTGCTCCACGTTACCACTCATTTCGCCGATAGCTATAGTGTGAACCATAATGGGCGGGAACAGGCCGGTTTGTCTGATCGCGTGAGCGATGCTGTGTCCACTGCCGATGTCATTCCGAACAGCGTCAAGCGATTCGGCGACAAAACTGTTTTGAATGATTCCCCTGACGATTTCGATTGCCTCCAGAATGGGTATGCCACTTGAGAGCATAACGCCAAGTGTGCGTGAAAACCGAATTATTTCCACCTTGATCGACAACTCACCCAACCAGGGAAGCTGTAACTTCAGTCGGTCCCATCTGTTTTTTCCGTTTTTTGTTTTCAGATAAGCGGCGGTACACATTATCAATACGCAAAAGACAAGGCCAATTACAATCGCATAATCAGTCAGAAAGGAACTAATCATAATCAGTAACCGGGTCGGCCAGGGTAGCGTGTGGTTCATCTCAAGAAAAATGTTGACGATGCCCGGCACGACAAAGGCCATCAAAAACCAAACGACCCCCACCGCCGAGATGATCATCAGGGCAGGATAAGCCAGCGCGGCCTTTAATCTGGCGGTCAGTTGGGCCCGCTTTTCGAGCATTTCGGCCTGCTTGATAAGTATTTCTTCCAAAGTGCCGCTGGCCTGTCCGGCACGAACCATGTTGACAAAAAGATTGGAAAAGATGCCGGGATAGCGTCGCAAAGCGTCGGCCAGTGAATCGCCGGCATTGACCCGATCGGTAATCTGTTGAAAGACCTGGGCCAAAGAGGACTTTCCCGCGTTTTTTTCGGTGGCCCGCAATTGCTCCACAAGGGCCGTCAGCGCAGGCACCAACGGCATACCAGCCAGTAAAAGAGTGGCCAATTGCCGCGTGGCTACACATACGTCACGCGTTTTTATCCGCCGCTGAAGGATTTCTTCATCGTGGTCATTAGTCGGATTGTTACGCTTATATGCCAACATGTTCTGTTTTTCCAATATCCAGTTCAATTTTATCCTGCGTAACTCTCAATACCTCGGCGAGTGTTGTTATTCCACCGAGGGCCTGGCGTATGCCGTCGTCACGCAAGGTACGCATACCTTTTTCGACAGCGGCTTTCTTGATAGTATGCGCGGCGGTCTGTCGGGTAATCAACTCCTTTATCCGCTCGTCCACCGTCAGCAGTTCGAAGATGCCTGTTCGGCCATAATAACCGGTGTTCAGGCAGTGCGAACAGCCGGAACCGGTGTAAAATTGTGCCTGCTTTTGTGCCAAGTCGTCCAAACCGGAAAGCGACGTCAGGTCGTCTTCGATTTTACAGGGTACCTTACACTTCGGGCAAATAACTCGCAAAAGCCGCTGTGCCATTACAGCAATCAACGACGAAGAAATCAGATAAGGCTCAATCCGCATGTCAATCAATCGGGTGATCGCAGAGGCGGAATCGTTCGTATGCAATGTGCTGAGTACGAGATGGCCGGTCAACGAAGCCTGAATGGCAATCTCCGCGGTTTCAATATCACGTATCTCACCGATCATTATCACATCGGGGTCCTGACGGAGAATGTGCCGCAGGCAATTGGCAAAAGTAAGATTGATTTTGGGCTTGACCTGCATTTGCCCTATGCCGGGCAACTGATATTCGATAGGGTCCTCCACAGTCAGGATGTTGCGTTCGTGAGTGTTAAGTTCATTGATTGCGCAATAAAGCGTTGTGGTTTTGCCGCTGCCGGTAGGACCGGTAAGCAGGATAATTCCGTGAGGAGAGTTTATCAGATTCTGGAAACGATGTTTAATTTCAGGGTCGAAACCGGTCTGCTCAATAGTCAGCCCTGAACCGCCCTTGTCAAGCAGCCGCAGTACAACGCGTTCACCGCCGGCAGTAGGTATAATCGATACCCTGACATCCATTTCCTGCTCACCGATTTTGATACGGCTCTGGCCGTCCTGCGGCAGTCGCCGCTCGGCGATGTTGAGGTTGGCCATAATCTTCAGGCGGGAGATCAGGGCGGTTACCTGCTCACCTGGCGGAGTAAATACGTCGTGCAGTACTCCGTCGATTCTGAAACGCACCTTTACCTCGTTTTCATACGGCTCAATATGAATGTCACTGGCGCGGTGATTGACTGCCTGGAACAGAATGGTGTTGACCATTTTAATGACCGGGGCGTTTTTGCTCTGAGCGATGTCGAGCAAATCCTCACGCGGCGATTGGGCCATGATATTTTTATTCTGGTTTGGTTTGGTTTGAACCTTATCGGCGTCAGTGTGAGAGTCCGTATTGTTCCGGTTGAAGTTTTGGTAATAACAGCGACTGACCGCCTGCTCGATTTCACTCGCAGGA
>DAOWIP010000305.1 GCA_030640865.1 Sedimentisphaerales bacterium
ATCTCAATGAACCTCCACTTTAGGGTGCCATGCCCACGCTTGCGCAGGTCTGTTGAATTTCCGACGGGTGGCAGCTACCTGTCCCCGCTTTTGTCCCGCGACCACCTTTACAAACGTCCCCATCATTTGTCATCCCAGCGCAGGCTGGGATCCAGACCCAACAATCTCAATGTACCTCCGCTTTTCTGACAGTCCCGTAGAAAATATGGAACGACCGGCCCTACGATTGCAAAGGTCGTCGTAAGCCGCTAAATTGGCTTATGCGACAAGGTGGCGCGTGGCCACCGATAATCGCGGGTTATTACCTTACGGTAACAGAGCCGTATACAATGAAAGGAACCGGTCGTTATGGAAAACATTATAACTTACGTTGCCATGGATACACACAAAAAACAGCATAATATTGCGTTGCATTATCCTGCCCAGGAGGAAATCGTCGAGTTTACCGTCAAAAACACCGTTCGTGACATCAAAAAAATGGCAAAAAAGATTCGCAGGCACGCCCCAGGCCAAGTGGAATTCTGCTACGAAGCCGGAGTTTGCGGTTTCACACTCAAACGCAGAATAGAAGATGCCGGCTGCAAATGCATGGTCATTGCTCCATCGCTGGTTCCAAGAAAGCCGGGCGAGAGAGTCAAGACAGATCGCAGGGATGCCAAAAAGTTACTCATGTTCTTCAAAGCTGGCTTGCTTACCGAGGTACAGGCTCCTGATGCCCAAGCCGAATCTGCCCGAGAAATGACCCGGCTTCGTGAAACTGCTAAAGAAAATCTTAAAAGAATTCGCCACCAGATACTGAAATTTTTAACACGGCATGGATATGTTTATGCCGATGGCAAGCATTGGACGCAAAAACATATCACCTGGATTCGTACTATTGAATTTACAGAACCCATGCTCACAAAAGTATTCGATAATTATTTTAACGAGATGATCTATGCTATCGGACGACTGGAAAATATCGACAGAGAAGTTGAGCTTCTGGCTGGATCGGAAGAATATAAAGAGATCGTCGAGTTGATGTGCTGCTTCCACGGTATTAAAACTCTCACTGCGATTACTGTCATAACTGAAATTTTTGAGTTTGGACGTTTCAAGACTCCGCGTCATTTGATGAGTTATCTTGGACTGACGCCTTCGGAAGAGTCCAGCGGTGAAAAAGAGAAAAAAGGAGCGATAACAAAAGCTGGCAATAAACGTGTCCGGCGTCTGCTGAATGAAACCGCATGGCATTACAGGCATCGGTATGTCCCGTCAAAAGTACTCAAAAAACGGAGAGAGGGTCAGCCGCAATGGGCCGTCGAAATTGCCGACCAAGCCGGACGAAGACTGAGTAAGCGGCATCGGGATCTGATCAATAAAAACAAAATGCCATGCAAAGCGAATATTGCCGTAGCCAGAGAACTGGCGGGATTTATATGGTTTATGATGACACAATACCAAGCAAGGATAAATACAAAGGATGCAGTTTGATTTTTTTTCATCACGCCTCCACCGAAGTTGTTTAAAGAGTTTAGTTGAAGATATTATGGTTTAATTGAGGAATTGCGATGCTTAAAAGCGTGGGCACAACGAAAGCTACTTGCGACCATCCTATGCGATAGGTTCGTTTCAGACGAGCTGAACTCGCGCCCGTAGAACGCAAAGCTTGCGACGAAGAATATCAATGTCGGCTCTGGCTGAAAAGCTAATCCACGAATATCAGACTGATTCATTGTCGAAGCAGCCCACGCTTTAAGCGTCAAAAAAGAAAAATGAAATGACTCCAAAAATAACATTTGACAAAGGTCGTTCCATATCAGGATGGGCAAATTTTTGCCCATCTGTTAAACCCCTTAATCACAGACTATCCCCACGTCTTGTCATCCCAGCGCAGGCTGGGATCCAGACCCAACAATCTCAATGTACCTCCGCTTTTCTGACAGTCCCGTAGGATGGGCAAATTTTTTGCCCATCTGTTAAACCTCAACGATTATCGCAAACGCAGGAAAAACTGGCCACTGGTTACGTTCTGCCGA
>DAOWIP010000334.1 GCA_030640865.1 Sedimentisphaerales bacterium
ATATTCGGTCTGCTTGAGTAATATAACACTTGACATAATCGCTGTTTCCGGCTTAAGCTGAATTTGCGTAATATAAGGCAAGAACTAACGTTACCTTTATTGAAAGGAGATCATGATGAAAACGCTGAGAAAGTATTTTTGTTACCGTTTATTGTTTCATTTTACTTTGCTGCTGGTGGTATCCGTTCTGATGATTTCGTCAGCCGGTTGCCAGCATACGCCGCTTGAGGGGGAGACATATCGCAAGATTGCCGTGGCGTGGCCGCTGTTCGACTTTGAAAATACCAAGGGTGTGAACGCGGATGGAACCAGGTGGGAGAAAGAAAAAGGCGATTCCTGTTTCTGGCTGAAAACCTGGGAAAAAGAGAGAAGATACGACAAGGATGATTTTCTTATTTACCGCAAAGAACGGGATTGTTTTTTCCCTTTATACACGGATGAATTGGAGGAGGACAGGGAGTTCAGGATTCATAAGGGGGCGGTTTTGATTTTCCCATTTTATTCCCGCAAGGCCAAGTCCGAGGAAACAAAATAATCGTAACCGTTCACGGGTTATTATTGGTAGCCCCCGATGTAAAATCGGGAGGGGAATTCTCTTGTAGGGTGGGTCTTACCCCGCGCCTTTATTATCCCCTGATGACGGGTGGCAGCCTCTACAGTCCCGATAGAATCGGGACGAAAGTGGATGGTCGTTAAGTAGTGTGCGATGTATCGCACCATTTAATCTGGCAAATCAGCCCAGGGCAACGCTTTTGGTCAACCGGAAAAACCAGCCTGGTTGCCGAAGGGGCGAAAGAAAGCAATCTGAAAAAAGCGTGAACGGTTACAACAAATTAAACATGTAACGCTTCAATAATATCTGCCATATCGTTTTTCACTTCCACGGGACAGTTAGAATGAGGCCCCTGTTTTTCGATATGGTATTTTACTGTTATATTGGGGTCTTTGAGTTGATGGCCGGTGAGGATACAAACTACCGTTTCGTCGGGGCCGATTACGTCTTGTTCGCGCAGCAGTTTCAGTCCCGCTACCGATGCCGCCGAGGCCGGTTCACAACCCAGCCCAAATCGGCCTACTACCGCTTTTGCGTCCAGAATATCGGCGTCGCTGACTTCGCGGACCACACCATCGCATATTTCCAGTGCCCGCAGACATTTTTTCAGGTTCACCGGCCGGGATATTTCAATTGCCGTCGCCAGTGTATGCGGTTTATATCCGGTATCGTTTAATTTCTGATAGTAGGCGTCGATCGCCGCATCATCGACCTTGCCATTATTGAATCGCAACCCTTTATTCTCATACAGGTCGAACAGCGTATTAGCACCGGTGGCGTTAATAACCGCCAGTCTGGGAATGTGATCGATCAGTCCCAGTTGTTTCAACTCCGCGAATGCCTTGCCGAACGCACTGCTGTTACCGAGATTGCCGCCCGGAACGATTATCCAGTCCGGCACCTGCCACTTCAGTCCCTCCAGTACCCGGAACATAATCGTCTTTTGCCCTTCCAGTCGGAACGGATTAAGCGAATTCATCAGGTATAGTTTTCGTTCCCCGGCGATAAGTTTTACCTGTCTCATGCAATCATCGAAATCACCCATTATCTGGATTGTTTTCGCTCCGAAATCCAATGCCTGACTGAGCTTGCCATAGGCGATCCGTCCCGATCCGATAAAGACCGAGCATTGCAGTTTCAATATATGAGCAAATAAAGCCATCGACGCCGACGTATTCCCTGTCGATGCGCATATCACATGTTTGGCCCCGACCATTTGCGCGTGGCTGAACGCGCCGGCCATTCCATTATCCTTGAATGAACCGCTTGGGTTCATTCCTTCATATTGCAGATACAGCTTCTCCGGCCGGCAGCCGGCGTATTGACCCACTTGGTCGTTTTTTTGCAATAGTGTCTGGCCTTCGCCGACGGTTGCGCAGTATTTTTCTTCGCAGAACGGCAACAAATCCCGAAACCGCCACACCCCGGAGAAGTCTATTTTATTGTTCCGTGTGGCCCAGCGTTTCTCGAACCAGTTCAGGCTTTTCGGTACTTCCAGCCGTTCCCAGTCGTATCGCACATCGATCAGATCGCCGCACGCCGGGCAGGAAAAGAGTGTCTCTTCCACTCCGTAGCTCGCTGCGCAATCGGGATTGATACAGCGTTGAAATACATTCTCACTCACTTGTTCTCTCCTGGTTTCTAATTAGCCGGTTACTTCCTGTTATGAATCAGTCTTCACGTAATGACGGTACTCCACGGTCGTTTCGTGAACCGTCCTATACCATATCAGATACACTCCTGCCGGTCAAGAACAACGGCATGGGCAAAAGCCCATCCTACAGGACTACATAATTGTTTTGACGAAGGTTGTGTATTGCACGAAATTTTTGTATGATTATTGTGATGGCTCAATTGAAGGCAAAAAGTCATAAACCAACAAAAGCGTTTCAGGGGAATCTTAATTTTGCCGAGGGTTCTTACCTGGAATCGACGAGTCGGCCATTGTATGCGCTGCTGTTTCTTCTGCCGTTTGTTGCAGTCTATGAATTTGGCACACTGCTGGTGAACACGGACCAGATTGCCCATACCCAGGCACGTGTGGCAACCTTTACCTGGCTGATGGGGTTGGCTGAGTTTCTTGGTATGCAACAATCGCTGGCTTGGGCGTTTCCGGGGTTGGTGGTGGTTATCATCCTGCTGTGCTGGCATCTGAGCAGTCATTATACCTGGCGGATACGTCCGGGATGGCTTGGATGGATGGCGGTAGAAAGCGTATTATTGACCTTACCACTGTTCGCAATGGGTTCGCTGGTAAAAAGTTCCGAAGTGGCAAACGCTGCTGTCAACGGCGGTAATGATTCCGCTATGATGCATAGCTATCTGGCAAAGGTCATAACAAGTGTGGGAGCAGGGATTTATGAAGAATTGGTGTTCCGGCTGATTCTGTTTGGTTTGCTGCTTATGCTGCTGGAAGACGTATTAAAAGCCCAGAAATTGATAGCTACCGTCTTCGCGGTGATTATCTCGGCCTTATTGTTTGCCGGCCACCATTACGTTGGGTTCCAGGGAGGCCGGATTATTTCTCCGGAAGAGTTTGAGCTGGGCGGTTTTATCTTTCGAGCGGCGGCGGGGATCTATTTTGCCGTAATTTTCCACTATCGCGGTTACGGCATAACGGCGGGTACGCATAGCGCATTCAATATTATTTTGTTTGCGTTTTCGTAAGCCCTTTAATAGAACGACCTTACAACTTTCACTACGAGACTGTTCCTATACTACGATTTTATTAAAAAAATACCGATAATCAGAATTATTTATGTAACTTGAGAGTCTTTTCAACGTCTTAACGTAATAAGGGTCTGTTAATGCCTTTGGTACATAATAAAACCCCTACTAACAGTTAGATTTTACCATGACGAATTCAGCCAAAGAAAAATTAGGTCAATTGCTCTGCGAAAAGTCTTACCTTGATACCGGTCAATTGGACCAGGCCCTGGAAGAGCAAAAAGGCACTCGCAAACGCTTAGGGAAGATTTTGCTGGATTTGGGCTATGTAACACAATCGCAGCTTACAGAAGCACTTGCGGTTCAGGTTGATATTGAGTACGCCGATTTGTCCGAAATTACTATGGGAAGACAGTTAATTTCCCTCGTGCCGGCTGATCTGGTCAGTAAGTATAATATTCTGCCGTTATGGCAGCGGGACGGGTATATAGCGGTGGCGATGACCGATCCGTTCGATACGCAGGCAATCGAGGATTTGCGGGTTGTTACCGGCCATGAAATCGAACGGTTTTACGGGAATCCGGCACAAATGGAGCGGGCGATCCTGAAGTTTTACGGCAGTAACGTCGCCAGAATGCTGGAAAACCTCGCACCATCCGAACAAAACCAGGAAAAATATGAAAACGGCTCCAACGGAGATTATTCCCCCGCCAAGCTGCACGAGTTGGCACGGCAGCCGTCGCTTGTCAACCTTGTCAACCTGATTATCCTCGAAGCCATCGAAGCCCGCGCCAGCGATGTGCATATCGAACCGTTTGAACATCAGATTAAAATAAAATACCGTATCGACGGCAGATTGATCGAAAAAGCGCCCTCGCCAAAACAACTCCAGGCGGCTATCGTCTCGCGAATTAAAATTATGGCGAATATGAATATCGCCGAGCGGTTTGTCCCACAAGACGGACATATCGATTTTTCAGGTCATAAGGGAAAGGTGGATATTCGGGTTTCCACCGTGCCGAGCATCTTCGGGGAATCGGTAACAATGCGGCTGCTGGATAAATCGGCGTCGCTATATACACTCGAAGAGTTGGGGATGAACCAGCAGTGCCTGAATGGGTTTTCTCACAGTCTGACCAAGTCGCACGGGATTATCTTAGTTACCGGCCCAACCGGCAGCGGTAAAACAACCACGCTCTATGCCGCCCTGAACAAGATATATGCACCCAGTCTTAAGATCATCACGATCGAGGACCCGGTCGAATATCAGTTGGATGGTATCGTACAGATGCAGGTCAACCCCAAACGGGGTTTGTCGTTTGCCACAGGGCTGCGGCATATCGTTCGCCAGGACCCCGACATCATTATGGTGGGCGAGATTCGCGACCATGAGACGGCCGACATAGCGATCCGCTCGGCGATGACCGGGCACCTGGTCTTTTCGACTTTGCATACCAACGATGCCGCGGGGGCCGTAACACGACTGATCGATATGGGAGTTGAACCGTTTCTGATGGGTAGTTCACTTGAGATGGTGCTGGCCCAAAGGCTGGTGCGGAAAATCTGCCCCTTTTGTAAGGAGCGGTACCACCCGGGAAAAAACCTGCTGCGGACTTTCAATAATTCCATCGGCGATGAGGATGATCTCGAATTGTATCACGGCGTCGGTTGCAACGAATGCCTCAACACAGGGATGCGGGGGCGAGTTGGGATATACGAGCTATTGCGTATAACCAATCAACTGCGAGATTTAATCGTTACCAAGCCAACCACGGAACAGATCAACAGGGCTGCGCCGCCCGACCATGAATCATTACGCTATGACGGAATCGCGAAGATGTTGGCTGGAATTACCACGCCGGAAGAGATACTGCGTGTAACTCAGGGAATCGATGAAGAATAATATGGTAATCGTATAACGGCAGGAAAGGCAGCGAAACAGTGACGCAGTTTGAGTACCAGGCGGTAGATGAGACCGGGGGACATATCAACGGTACGATTGCGGCAACGGATCGTAGAGAAGCCGTGGCGAACCTGACACAAAAGGGCCATTTTGTAACATCACTGGCGCTGAAAAAAACCGAATCGACCAAATGTGAGCGTGAGGAAGATACCGCGGCCGTAAAAAAAAACCGAAAGTTTTCCATTGGAAGAGGCAGGGTTAATAGTAAGGATATTTTGGCCATAACCGGCCAACTGAGTGCGGCTCTGCGGGCGGGACTACCCCTGCTGAACTGCCTGCGGGTGGTTCAGAAACAAGTACAAAAACCAGCGGTAAAAGATCTGCTGGGCCGATTGACACATCTGGTCAGTACGGGCAGTTCTCTCTCTGAAGCGATGGAACAACAGGGCGACACATTCAACACCCTTTATCTGGCAATGATTCGCGTGGGTGAGACCGGCGGTATCATCGAGGACACTACCAGCCAACTGACAAGCCTGTTACGGCGGGAAGAGCAGGTCAAATCGAATATCAAGACGGCCTCGATGTATCCGCTGATCGTCCTGATGGTGGGTTTCATATCCGTAATTATAATTATCACATGGATACTGCCGAGAATCATAAGGAGCATCGGCGAAGGAACATTATTACCCTGGCCCACACGAGTTCTGATGGGTATCAGCGGATTTATCTCCGGGTATGGGTGGCTGGTGCTGGTCGGGGCAATACTGGGTTTTTTACTTTTTCGCAGGTGGCTGGGTACAACTTCGGGCCGACTCGTATGGGACGGCTTCAAATTGAAAATACCGGTTATGGGCCGAGTGCAAAAAACGATCGCGGTCGGCCGATTCACTCGGACACTCGGCTCACTGACCAAAGGTGGAGTTACCATCCTTGAAGCGTTACAGGTGGTTCGCGACACATTGGGAAACGAACTGTTAGGCCGTGAAATTGATAACGTTGCCCATGATGTCAAGTCCGGTGCGTCACTGGCGGAACCGATGGAAGCCTCCGGTTATTTCCCTCCGCTGCTGGTACAAATTATCTCAGTGGGCGAACAGACCGGCAAGCTGGACGAACTACTACTGAACGCGGCGGACACATTCGACTCGGAGGCTGATACCGCAATCGAACGGTTTATGGCACTTCTGCCGGCACTGCTGGTATTGCTGTTGGCTGTCGTGATCGGGTTTATCGTGGCTGGCGCCCTGCTGCCGATTGTAGCGATGCAACTGGGAGCGGGAGGCGTCTGAGATAATATAAAATGTAAAATAAACAATGAAAAATGATAAGAAGGGTTTAACTAACATAAGAAGGAGTTTTTTGATGAGACGAAAGCGGGAAGAAAAAGCATTTACACTGATAGAACTTATGGTAGTGGTGCTGATAATCGGGATGTTAGCCTGGTTTGTTGCGCCGCGAGCGTTCAGGGGACTCGGCAAGGCCCAGAAATCGATCGCCCGCAGTAAAATGTCGAACATCGAAAACGCCCTGGCCAACTTCCGGCTCGATTGCGGCCGCTTTCCGACCCAGGACGAAGGCCTTGAGGCACTTCTGTTCGAACCGGACGATCTTGAGGAAAACAAATGGGACGAGCCCTATCTCAAACGCAGTGAACTCCTTGACCCCTGGGAACACCCCTATATTTATGTAGCCGAGGGTGAACGAAACCCCGGCAGCTTCGACCTGATTAGCCTGGGAGCCGATGGTGAGCCGGACGGCGAAGGAGATAACGAGGACATTTATAACGATTAATTTGGTTAGCGTTATCGAAAGTTGCTATGTTGAAAACCAAAAAACCACAGTATGGTTTTACGCTTATTGAGTTGCTGGTTGTTACCACCCTAATTGCCATGCTGGCCGGAGCGACGGGCGGCATCTATCTGAACTCATATAAAAGGCGATTAGTGGAAAAAACAGTACGTGAACTGTTCCTGACGGCCAAGTACGCCCGCGTTCTGGCCATCGAAAGACAACAGCCGTGCAAACTCGTTTTCCAACAATCGGGTTCTCGAAAAAGCATCGCCGAAACAGCCGCTGAAAAAACCGCTATTGGAATTAAAAGCGGGTTCTGGTTGTCGATGGCCCAGGTTGATCCGGTCACTGCGGAAGTCAGCGAACTTGTTATCCGAAATGTATATTCCAAACCAGTCGAGTTACCTGAAGACGTGAAGTTCGAAGATATTCGTATCCGACCGGCGGAAATACAGGAACAACAGAACGATCAGGAGCCAACGGAAATTGTTTTTGACCCCGCCGGCACGGCCAACGCTGCGACCATAACGCTCGGGGACGGGCGGAGCCGTTATACGTTGACTGTTTCTGCCGCCACGGGAAGAGCCAGGATAAAATTCGGCCCGGCGGATGAAGAAATGAATGATATGATCGATTTGGATTTATAAATGTTGCACAGCTATCATCGTAACGGGTTCACACTAATAGAGGCTCTGGTTGCCTGCGTTGTTCTGTCGGCAGCGGTGGTAACGATCAGCGGCATCAGTACCCGGTGCCTGAACCAGACCCGTTTAAATATGGAATATGAGCAGGCATGGCAGGCGTTCGACCGGCAGTTGAAGATGCTCGACATGATGGGGATCGAAGAATTTATCCGCCAGGGTGTAACAGAAGGAGATATTGAAGACGATGGCGAAGGCGATGATCAAAACCAATCACGGTATCATTGGAATGTCCAAACCGAAAGGGAGGAAATTGACAATCTTTATCGAGTCAAACTTACCATCCGGTGGAACTCGGACAATAAGGTTCGCAGTGTTGCCGCGATGACACTCTTAAACGGACGAGGTATTAATGTGTTTTGAGCACTCAAACAAAACTATGTCATTCCCGCGAAGGCGGGAATCCACTATTTCGATGGGTGGCATGCTTACGCGTAACTTATGCAAAGCATAAGTGAGCTTAAGCATGTATGGTTTCCGGTGGATTACTGTCAATTATTGGACAACTGAATTGAAAAGCAAGGGTTTTACATTACTGGAAGTACTGGTAGCCACCGTGATCGGGGCGTTTGTAGCAGCAACGGCTGTTGGCACACTGAGAGCGGTAACAGCCAGCCGGGAAAAAATCGCTTCGCATATAGCGGCTATGAGCGAGATTCGATTTGCCGGCAACCTGCTCCGCAAAGACCTGAACTGCATTTACCGTGATAAAAAAGCCGCGAATGTCAAGCTGACGGGTATGCTCACCGGCGCGGAAGAAACGGCCTCTGTACTGACCTTTCTGACCGTAAGTCGCGCCCAGGCCAGACCGTCCTGCCCGGAAGGGGACGTCTGTGAAGTCGAATATTTCCTGCGGCAGGAAGATGACCAATCCGTCCTGATGAGAAGATTGGATCCGTATCCTTACCAGAGAGAAGAAAAGGGCGGGATCGTATGTACCGTGGCGGAAAATATCATCGCTTTCGGAGTTAGGTTTTTCGACGCGGAAAATAATGCATGGCAAACCGAATGGCCCGAAGACGCCCCGGCCCTACCCCAAATGGTGCGGGTAACTCTAACGGCCCGAATGCCGGAACAAAAAAATATCGTAACCGATTCCTTTATCGTGAGTTTCCCACGCTGGCCGCAGGAAACCCCAAAAAATAAAAGGCCGGAGGGTGAATTGTGAGTTGCTTGTTTGGCTATATTTATCCTGATGGGCGTGAGTCCAGGGGAATGGCGTTGGTGGCGGTGCTGTGGTTGCTGGTGCTGCTGACGGTGCTTGTAACGGTTTTGGCCAAGTCAGTGCGGCTTGATTCCTATGTTTCCCGCGGTACAACGGAACAGGTCCGCGGTCGCTGGGCAATTCGGGCCGGCGTGGAAAAGGCACTGGCACTGCTGAACGAGGATACCCAGGCGAGTGATACTCTGACCGATCTGTGGTGTGAAAACGATGCCGATTGTAACGACATCGTCCTGGACGGTTGTATCCTGAGTATCCGGATTATCGATGAGGCAGGCAAACTCAGTATCAATACAGTCACAAAAAAACAGCTTATGCAACTGCCTATGATGACCGAGGACGTGGCCGCTGCGATTATCGACTGGCGGGACAAAAACGAAAAACCCGAACCGGACGGTGTCGAGGGTGGGTATTATATGAGTCTTTCGCCCGGCTACCATATTCGCAACGAACCGTTTCGGACTGTCAGGGAACTGCTGATGGTCAAAGACGTGAACAGGGATTTGTTTTTCGGTGAGGACTCGAATTTCAACGGCCGACTCGATCACAACGAATGCGACGGAGACGATTCCGAGCCGATGGACAATGAAGATAATATTCTCGATAAGGGCTGGGTCGATTATCTTACATGCTGCTCCGGCGAAAAGAATGTAGATGCGCAGGGAAACGCGCGTATCGATATCAATAAGGCCGAGGAAAAGAAACTCGTCGATTCGCTGGACATTAAAAAATCACATGCCAAATGGATTGTGGATAACCGCGATAAAGGATTCAAAAGTATCGCCGACCTGATAAACAAAAACACTAAAAAAGATGACGGGGGAAATAAAAAAGACGATAAGGATTCCGATCAGGCCGAGCCACTTGACCTGACCACGTTCAAAAAAATAGCGGATAAAATCACCGTCTCCAGCGATGACCAGTTAGCCGGCATGCTCAATGTCAATACAGCACCCCGAAAGGTGCTGACGGCCCTGCTCGAAGGCGATGAGGCATTGGCCGATAGTATCGTCTCGTATCGGAAAACACTGAATATGGGAATGGAAAGTATCGCCGATTTGTTGAATGTCAAGGGATTGAACGTCGATACTTTCAAGAAAATCGCTCATCAGATTGCTGTTCGCTCCAGCGTGTTCACCGTACAATGCCAGGTGGAAATTGACAG
This sequence comes from Sedimentisphaerales bacterium, assembly GCA_030640865.1. Classification (GTDB taxonomy): domain Bacteria; phylum Planctomycetota; class Phycisphaerae; order Sedimentisphaerales; family SM23-30; genus DAOVXR01. Next base: position 10,006 of record DAOWIP010000334.1, read on the forward strand.
CACCGGCGGAACGTATAACGGCGAAGCGGTCGTCGATCGGGGAACAAGCCCCGGCGCGATACTTTATTGGTGTGAGGGCGCACGGTTTAATCGAATTTGACTCGTACTCGTTATAATTGTTATTGGGAGTAAAACATTGAAAAAAACGGCAGTGGCAATAACCCGGCTGGCAGGAAAATATCAGGCCGTCGTGATGAGCCGTAAAGGTGATACCCTGGAACTGCGATCGCGCAGGCACAGCACTTCATCCGGCTGGAACACTATCTATGCGGACATAACAGAATCCGTCGGCTCCGCGTCGGCTGCCCATAGTGAACTGATCGTCGGATACGACTCGAATCGAGTGGCGTTTTACCGGCTTCGGGTGCCGGAAGTCAAGGCGGAAGAGTTAAGCAATATGGTTGCCCTGCAGCAGGAAGCCCTGCTGCCGCTGCCGCCCGAACAGATGGAGATCGCCTGGCGGGCTGATGCCGCCCTGGACGGCAGGATCGGAATTACCATCGCCGCCGTCCGAAAAACTCAACTGGAACAATTCAACAGGGAACTGAAACAGTCTCGACCCCGGAAAATCCTTTTGGCCCAGGAAGCGATTGTCAAGGCCTGGAGGCTGTTATGCGACGGCAGTCGGGACAATACTGTCGTTGTTTATCTTGATGAATCGAACAGCCATATATGTCTGGCCCTCGGCGGGCGGTTGGCTTTGGCGGTAACATCGGACGTTGGTCGAAAAGACCTGACTGCCGAGGCTGGCCTGCGGGAACCGAACGCCGAACGGCTTGCCCAGGACATCCGCAGAACCCTGGAACGGTTTGGCAACGGTACGCCGGAAGACTGGCGGATCAGTATTATCACCGGCGGCGAAGACATCATTATGCGGTTCGCCGGCTACCTCAACGAGTCCGGCTTAAATGCCGAAGCCGCTTTGTTGAATACGGAAAAAATTGAAAGTGATTCCCCTCTTTCCGCCGAGGACATTTACGAATTTTTAACGCCGATCGGACTGGCGTTGATGGGACTTGACGACGACAGCGACGAGCTTAATCTGTTTAAGCGCATTCATACCGCGGAGATTGCCGAGAAAAAGCAAAGACAAGTTCCCTCATTGAAGATAAGTGTCCCACTTGCCCTAACTATGTTGTTTTTCCTGCCGTGGGCTTTGATGAAAATCGACGCCGCCCGCCTTGGTAAAATCGAATCGCATATCAATCAACTGGAAAGCACTGTCGATATTGATATGCTGGAAAAGGAAAACGCGATCAAAAAAACCATCGCCTCTCAGCGTCCTGACATTCTGGAGCTGATGAGTCTCATCAATTCCTGCCTTCCGGAGAGCGAGGTTCTTGACGGCGTCGGATTCAAAAAAAACCAACCTGTTACCATCACCGGCCACACAAAAAACAAGGACAAAATCCTGGAATTACAGGAAAATCTACAGGA
>DAOWIP010000485.1 GCA_030640865.1 Sedimentisphaerales bacterium
AAAAGGAAAAGGACCTCGACGCGGTGATAGTCGCCACGCCGGACTTCTGCCATTCCCCGCATACGGTGGCGTGTCTGAAAAAGGGGCTGCATGTCTATTGCGAAAAAGAGATGTCCAATACACTCGCAGGCGCCCGGGCAATGGTAAAGGCGGCGAAGGAGACGGGCAAGCTACTGCAAATAGGCCATCAGCGGCGCAGTAATCCGCGCTACATTCACTGCTACGAAAAACTGATCAATGAATCTCAGTTATTGGGTCGCATCACGACTGTGAACGGCCAGTGGAATCGTGCGGCCAAGCCGGACCTGGGCTGGCCGAAAAAATACGTAATGGACCAGGCAAAACTCGAAAATTATGGTTTCAAGAACATGCTCCAGTTCCGTAACTGGCGCTGGTATAAAGGGCTTGGTGGCGGCCCGATTGTCGATTTAGGCTCTCACCAAATTGATATCTATAACTGGTTCCTTGGCGCTCATCCTAAATCGGTGATGGCCAGCGGCGGTACCGATTACTATGAAAAAAAGACCCATGAGTGGTACGATACAGTAATGGCGATTTATGAGTATGAAACAAAAGAGGGTATGGTCAGGGCGTTCTATCAGACTATAACCACCAACAGCAGCCAGGGATATTTCGAGACGTTTATGGGCGACAAGGGCACATTGCAGATTTCCGAATCCGCCAGCCGAGGTAATGTGTACCGAGAGTCGTCGGCGCCGGAATGGGACAAATGGGTAAAGATGGGTATTATAAAAGAGCCTAAGAAGGAAGAAAAGCCCGAAGCCGATGACGATGCGTTGCTCGACGTGCGTGAGACACTGGCACCACCGGCTTATGAAATTCCCAGCAGTATGGGCAAGAAGAAATACCATCAGCCACATCTGGAGAATTTTTTCGCGGCCATTCGTAGCCAGGGCCAGGTGAAGCTCAATTGTCCGGCAGAAGAAGGATACGAATCTGCGGTTACCGTATTGAAAGTGAACGATGCGGTGGAAGCCCGCCGCACTCTCAGCTTCAAGCCTGAAGAGTTCAAGGTTTGATTTAGAATGGCACAAAAATAATTATTGCCACGAAGACGCTAAGGCACGAAGAAGAAAGAGTTGTGTGAGTTTGTGGGTTGTGAGAAAGATGGAAGATAGAGAAAAATAATCCGCAGATTACACTGACTTAAGAAAAGGTTTGTGAAGGTGAGCTATATAAATTGATGGATAAATCAAAAATCAAGAATGTGCTTTTTGTTGTTTCAGCGGCGGTGCTGTTTGTATGTGTGCTGGTGTTGTCCGGAGCAGGTGCTGGTGATGACAAGGAACCGAAAATTGGTGACATCGGCGACGGCAATCGCTCGCAACCGGTGCACGTAATCAACCTGCTGACGGAGGCCGAAGAAGGCGAAGAAAGCAGTGTTATAGCTCCGGACGACGAACCGCTGATGCCCTTTTCACCGCGACAGACCTGCGGAGAGTGTCATGATTATGAAGCTATAAGTCAGGGCTGGCATTTTAACGCTGCTGATCCGTGTGTCGAGGCCGGTTTGCCCGGAGAGCCGTGGATACTGGTCGATCTGCTTACCGCGACTCAGCTTCCTTTGTCGTATCGGCCCTGGCCGGGCGCGTTCAGTCCCAAAGAAATAGGGATGACGAAAACCCAATTCGTCCGGCAATTCGGCCGCCATCTGCCCGGAGGGGGTGTAGCAGAAGCCCCCGACGAAGATGCCGAGCCAAGCGAGATTATGCGCGAATTAGTTACCGGCAAACTGGAAATTAACTGCATGGCCTGCCACGATGGGGACCCATCGTATAATCAGTCGGATTACGACCTCCAGATCAAAAAAGACAATCTCCGCTGGGCAGCCACGGCCACTTGTGGGTTCGCGTCCGTCAAAGGTTCGGCGAAAGATATGCCGAATACATGGGATCCTTTTTTGGGCGAGACGCCGGACGATCCCAAAAAGATACCACCCTCGGTTTCATATAATATAAATCGCTTTTCGGCCAAGAATGAAGTCTTCCTTGACATCAGAAAAAAGACATTGTCCGAGCGTTGCTATTTTTGTCATTCCAGCGCTGATATGAGTCACGGCGCGGACCACTGGAAAGCCGATGAGGACATCCATCTGAAGGCGGGCCTGACCTGTGTCGATTGTCACCGTAACGGTCTGAATCACGCGATCAATCGCGGGTATGAAGGAGAACCGTCGGGGCAGAATGATGTTTCGATTTCCACCCTGACATGCAGGGGCTGCCATCTTGGCGAGGAAGGTTCCGATCATCCTACGGCCGGGCGGCTTGGTGCGCCAATGCCGATACATAAAGGCATTCCGACCGTTCATTTCGAAAAGCTAACCTGCACCGCCTGCCACTCAGGGCCCTGGCCGATGGAAAAAGTTCACCATGCTAAAACGTCCCGGGCACACGCACTCGGGACAATAGGTGTGAATAAATCAGCCGAGGCGCTGCCCCATATTTCGTATCCGGTGTTCACGGAAGAAAAACAGCCGGACGGAAAGATCGCTCCGCATAAACTGCTCTGGCCGGCCTTCTGGGGACGGTTGAAAGATGGGAAGGTTACGCCTGTTCTGCCGGATGTAGTTAAAAAGACGGCGGGTAAAGTGCTGCCGGGCATTAAAGAAAATATCCAGCGGTTGAGAGCGGGCAATTGGCCTGAATATACGACCGAAAATATCGCTGACGTTCTGAAAAAGCTGGCAACGTCAAATAAGGGCGATGGTGCCCCTGTTTATATCAGCGGGGGCAAATTGCACCGGCTGGATGATGCCGGCTCACTAATCGAAGAAGACCATCCCACCGCTCGGCCTTATGTATGGTCGTTCGCTCACGATGTTCGACCGGCATCACAATCATTAGGGATCGATGGGGCGGCAGGGTGCGATCACTGCCATAATACCAAGGCGCCGTTCTTCTTCGGGAAGGTAACGGTCGATTCGCCGGTGGCGGCGGAACATGGCCGTGTGGAAGAAATGGTCGATATGCAGGCCGGAGTGGACGGTAATTATATCTGGGCGTTCAATATGTCATTTATCTTTCGGCCGTGGATGAAGGCGACAGTGCTGATGGCCAGTATGATACTGGCCGGGTTCCTGCTGCTTTTCGGGCTGAAAGGGTTGGGTAAACTGGCGAAATTTACGGCCGGGGACAATTGACGTCGCCCCAAAAGTTGACGTGTGGGGTAAGACCCCACCCTACAAAAGTATATAGGAGCACCTCTCTGAAATACAGAAAGGTGGCACCCTTGACAGGTGGTAATACCATTGCCTGTCCTGCGGACAGACGCTGCCACCCAGTCGGGTGAGTAAATGGCGGGCATGGCCCGCTCTACTTAACTGCATTTTTATTTGGAATGAGGTGGCATAGCCACTTTTTCTGT
>DAOWIP010000408.1 GCA_030640865.1 Sedimentisphaerales bacterium
CGCCAATGGAATTCCCATCGATGTGCTGCCTCTTCGTTATGAGTATGATCAGGAAGTGATCTTCAATCGCCTGGCAGGGCCAACCCGTGCGAGAAGCGGTCAGACGATCTCGCTGCGATTTATCCTCAGCAGCACCGCCCATGCCCGCGGCAGATTACTTTTACAGCTAAACGGCAAACCGGTTGACCTTGCTCCCGATTCCCCGGAAATCGCAGTCGCCACAGAACTGAAACCGGGCACTAATGTCAAGACGATATCGATTCCGGTCGGTACACGGGGGATGCATGAGTTTGAGGCCGTCTTTGTTCCCGATGATCCTGGTCAGGACAGAATTGTCCAGAATAACCGCGCCGGCGCAATGACATTCGTTGCCGGGCCTGGCCACGTATTGCTCGTCGATACAGACGGCTCGACGGGACTTGCGTTAAACCGGGCGTTGCAAAATTCCGACATTGATGTCCGGTATTGTACCGCTGTTGATTTTCCAGACAATTTGGCCAGGCTTATGGACTGCGACGCGATTATCCTGGTCAATACCGACTGCGGCAGCTTTACCTTTCAACAACAGGAACTAATTTGCCGCTATGTTTCCGACCTCGGCGGAGGCCTGATCATGACAGGCGGCCCCCAATCCTTCGGAGCCGGCGGCTGGATCGGCTCGCCCATATCTGAAATCCTGCCCATTGACATGGACCCTCCCCAGAAAAAGCAGTTACCCAAAGGCGCTCTGGTATTGATTATGCACTCCTGCGAAATGCCGCAGGGTAACCTCTGGGGTGAAAGGATTGCCATTGCCGCGGTAAAAACTCTAAGCCGACTGGACCTGGTGGGCATCCTGGCTTACAACTGGCAGGGCGGTAACGCCGGATGGGTTTTTCCACTTGGCCCCACAGGTGACAAGAAAAAAGTCATCTCCGCCATCAGGCAGATGCAGGTGGGCGATATGCCCGGCTTTAGCGCTCATATACAGGCCGCCTATCAGAAACTGAAAGATTGTGACGCCGTTCAGAAGCACATCATAATTATCAGCGACGGTGATCCCTCGCCACCCGGTGCTCAACTGCTGGCCCAGTTAAAACAGGCTGGGATAACCTGTACCGGCGTTGCTGTTTTTCCTCATTCCCCCGCTGATGTACAGAGTTTGCTCCGCATTGCAAATAGCACGGGGGGACGATTCTACAATGTCAGGGACCCCCAACAACTGCCTCAAATATTTATTAAGGAAGCCCAGGTAGTCCGGCGTGCCCTGATTGTCGAAGAAACTTTCTCCCCTCAAATTATTTACTCACTCAGCGAGATTACAAAGGGATTGAGTTTGCCCCTGCCCAATCTTGACGGCTATGTTCTGACCGGAGCGGGAGGTGGTCTGTCTCATGTTATTCTCGCCGCCGGCCAGGCGGACCCTATTCTGGCAACAGGTCAGGCCGGACTCGGCCGATGCGTGGTTTTCACCAGTTCCGCTGACGGCAGATGGGCTTCCAGTTGGCTTGGCTGGGGCGGCTTCGAAAGATTCTGGGAGCAGGTCGTTCGCTGGGCCGCCAAACCCGCCCAGTCTTCCGACTGCGAGGTCTTTGCCGATGTGCAGGGCCGTAATGTTACACTCAATGTCGAAGCGATTGACGCCGAGGGCAAATTTATGGAGCTTGCCAATATCGACGGCCAGATAATTGCTCCGGATGTATCAATTAGCCCGCTTCAGCTTACGCAAGTGGGACCCGGCCAGTTCCGGGGCCGGTTCCAAGGATCGACTTCAGGCAGTTATATCGTAAATTTGCGATACCGAAAAGCCGGCCGGGACAAGACGCATTTTACTCAAACCACAGTTACGGTTCCATTTGCCCCAGAGTTCCGCGATCTTTCCGATAATGCGGCTTTATTAGAGGAAGTCAGCAAGATTACCAGCGGGCGAGTTTTACATTCCGACCCCAGTCAGGAGCGTCTCTTTGATCATACCGGAGTAAAATTTCCCGAAACGCAGTTACCGTTAACCCAACCGTTAATGTTAATCTGGCTGGCGGTTTTTCTCCTTGATGTGGCTATACGGAGAATCGCTATTGACTTTCGGGCCATCACCCGGCGAATTGCAGCCTTCGTTCGACGTCCCGCGGCCGAACGTAAGGCGGACCGGACCCTCCAACGCCTACGGCTGGCCCAACAGAAACTTCGTACCCGGCTTACCGCCCGTACCAGCGGCCCGGACGCCTCCCGTAGTTCGGACGTCTCCCGCCGCTATGAAGCCGCCGAGCAATACACCGGTGATTTACCCATCGCTAATGTTCAGTCACGGACCGAGCCGCCGACCGATAAGCCATCGGAGAAACCGACCGAAGAAAAAACCAAAGAAACCGAAGCAGGCGAGGATGAAACTCATATTCAGCAACTTCTCAGAGCGAAACGCCAGGCCGCCGGCCGGCAACAGGACGATAAAAAGAAACCTGGTTAGGAGACAATAAAATGTCAAAAACACAAGAAAATGTTGAAAAACACAGTCAGCAATTTCGTGAGATGTTCGATTCATTACGGCGTGAGATTTCCAAGGTGATTGTGGGACATGACGAAATAGTCGATAACGTACTAATCTGTCTGTTTTGCGGCGGGCATGTTCTGCTTGAGGGAGTGCCCGGTCTGGGCAAGACCCTGCTGGTTCGTACACTCAGTTCCGCTCTTTCGCTTGAGTTTCGACGCATCCAGTTCACGCCTGATCTGATGCCCGCCGACATCATCGGCACCAATATTGTTATGGAAGACAAATCCACCGGGCGACGGGAATTCCAGTTCCAGAAAGGCCCGATTTTCGGTCAGGTTATCCTCGCCGATGAGATTAACCGCGCCACTCCCAAGACACAATCAGCCATGCTTGAGGCCATGCAGGAACATACGGTTACCAGCGGCGGGCAAGTATATAAGTTACCCACGCCGTTTATTGTCCTCGCTACCCAGAACCCAATCGAACAGGAAGGAACCTACCCTTTGCCGGAAGCGCAACTGGACAGGTTTTTCTTCAAGCTGCTCGTTCCTTACAGCAATCGTGAGGAACTGGGCACTATACTCGATCGCACAACTACGGGGGATGCGCCTGTAGCTGAACCGATTGTCAATGCCGAGCAGATAAGCTGGGGTCAGGAATTGGTCAAGCGTGTTGCTGTAGCCGGTCACGTACAGGATTATGCCATTCGTCTGGTATTGGCCACCCATCCGCAGGGCGAATTCGCGCCGGAGATAACCAACCGGTTTATTCGCTTCGGTTCCTCGCCACGCGGGGTTCAGTCGCTGGTTCTGGCGGGCAAGGTCCGTGCTTTGCTTGACGAACGTTATCACATAAGTTTTTCAGATATCGCCGATTCCGTGCTGCCTGCACTTCGCCATCGGATACTGCTGAACTTTGAAGGTGAGGCGGAAGGTGTTCGGAGCGATGATTTGCTGCACGAAATTCTCCAAAATACCCCTAAAACTCTGGCCCAGAGCGTTAATGTTCCATAATAAATGCCCAAAATTTGGATTTGCGGTGTAAAAAGTGTAAAAATTAACTATTAGTGAAATTCCAGGAATATTTTATGTAACTTTTCAAAGAAAGTAACATCTTATTATTATCATGGACTCAACAGGCACAACAAGTTCGCGACGAAGATTGACGGAGTTGCTCGATAGCAATTTTATGGCGAGATTGGATGCGCTTGATGTCTTCAGCCGTAAAATGTTACAGGGCAAACTGCATGGGGAACGCCGCTCCAAACGCCGCGGTCAAAGCGTGGAATTCGCGGACCATCGACCTTACGTCGCGGGCGACGATCTGCGTTTTGTGGACTGGAATATATACGGCCGACTGAACCAGTTATTTCTTAAGCTCTTCCTTGAAGAGCAGGACCTTACGGTTCATATTATGATGGACGTCAGCAGTTCGATGAGTCTTGGAGAACCCGCAAAGGAACTTTTCATCAGAAAGTTAGCCGCCGCACTGGGATATGTCGGTTTGGTCAATAACAATCGGGTAACCATCAGTACCTTTTCCGATGGACTACGGGGCCAACTCGCGAACATGCGTGGGCGCAATTACCTGTCGCGGATGGCGGAATTCCTTCTTTCGGCTGATTGTGACGGCCCTTCGCGTTTCGACAATGCCTGC
>DAOWIP010000127.1 GCA_030640865.1 Sedimentisphaerales bacterium
ATATAAGGGTACACCTGCTTGAACCCGGGAATTCGCTGCACGGTTCCCTCGAACAACTGCCATACCTTGTGCCCGATGAAGCTGGCCAACAAACGACCGACAATATAAACCAGTATAATCGCCAGGACAAAACCGACCACCGACCAGGGAGCACGCTTCCATTTCTGACGCAGCATCCATAGCCGCACATCCTCGACTACGGCCGGGTCGGTATTGTCTATCTTTTCGAGCTTATGCTCAACTTTATAGTCGTCATAATCTTCATCCTCGGGGTTCGGATAGTCGTCAGTCACCAGCAGGGCAATATGTATCACCCCCTCGGTAAGGTGAACACTGATATTCTCCTGGATGAATTCATAACACTTGACAAGGAGTACGATGGTCAAAACCGTGGGCAGAAGGGTTGCCAAACCGCGTAAGAAAAAACGGCGGAAATCCGACCAGAATCTTTTTTTGCTATTTTTGACCATAAGGCCTTTATTTACAATAAGTTACCTTGTTCTGTGCTCAACCCTCCTCCTTCGGTTTTTATAAAAAACGCCCATATATAACTACATTCTCCTTCAGTACATAAGTGTATCGGTATTATGTGTGCCGGTCAACAAAAATCCGTCCGCCCGGGGCCAAAGAATCATAACCCCGTATATGAACTATAGTTACGACGAAAATAGCCGCCGGTCGAGGAAATGTAGAGAGTAAGGGGTAGAAGGCAGAGGGTAGAGGGTTGTGTGGCACCTTTCTGTATTTCAGAGAGGTGCTCTTGTATGCGCTCAAACACCACCTCTTTGTCTTCGGCAAAAAGGTGCCACCCATACTGCTGGATTGACCACTTGCCAAACGATACTTCAGAGAGGATAATGCGTTACGATATGAACTCTTATGCGAAAAACCTGTTACGCGACTGGCCGGCGGAAGAGATCCTGCAGGCGAACCTGACGGCACTGCGGGAACAAGACCCGGCCCTGGCCCGAAGGCTGGGCGAGGTGCGGGTCCCTGATACGGTGGAAATGGCCGTGGCCCAGGACGGGTCGGTCAGCTTTCGCCTGAATGGCCCGGACGGACGGAGAATGTGGCTGGGTTACAGTTCAGTTCCACTCATAGCCGCCGGGGCAAACCTGAAACGAACACAGATCGGATCGGGGAATATGGCGATGAACGGGATCGGTAGCGGGGCCGAGGCCGAGGCGATTCTGCGGGAGATGGCGCCCTATCAGGCGCTGGTGGTGATCGAGAAAGACGCACTGTTGCTTAATCTGGTACTGCGGCTGCGGGATTTCACTCATCAACTCCGCGGCGGCCAACTAATCCTTCTGACAGGGCCCCAGCCGGATAAGCTGCTGGAGGTCTTTTTCACTCAACAGAACGGCTACAATCCCGTCAGTGAGGCTATTCGCTGGACCTGGCTGAGCGAGCAGGTAAATCAATTATTCCGCCAACACGTTGTGATGGCTATGGATCGGGCGGTAGATAGGAATATGGCGGCAGTCAACGAACTCCTTCGTCAACAACAGAAGTATGATCAGGAATCGCCCCTGACCGCAACTCTGATTCATCTAACACCTTCGGCTACCGAGCATAAACGGGCGGTCAACTGCACTAACGCCTATACCCTTACAGATGTTTATACCAGTCGTGATATTCTGGCTGGGCTGCGGTCGGAGGGAGCCGAAACAGACTGGCAGATATTGGACCGGCCAGATATTGTCTCGCATTATGCCCAGTTGGCCCGGCTGAACCGGATCAGACCGCATTTAATAATTCTGGTGGACATGCTGCGCAATGACATCGCGATCAGGCTGCCGGACTCCGCCGTCTGCGCAACGATCTTGCGTGAGCCGACAGGCTCAATAACGCAGGAGTCGTTACAGCCTGCCGAACGGTTTGGGCCACATGATTTTATCTTCTACCAACACCATGAGGACCGGGAAAAGCTCCGGATTGTCGGTTTGCCGGACGAGCGGCTTGCACATCTGCCACTGGCGAGCAACGATGAACTGTTCCGGCCATTAGCCCCTGACAGCCATGCTCGGCAGCGTTACGAATCCGACGTGGTGCTTCTCGCGGGCCGGGTCAGCAGTGATCCGGAAACGTATAATATCAATCTGCATAACCATCAAAAGTTATGGAGAACGGTTATCGAGGAGATACAGCAATCTCCGGCTAACTACCACAAGGAAATTGCTGAAAAATATCTTCTGCGTGCCCGACGATGTGGGGTTGAACTGCGTGAAGAAGAATTACGTAACTATTTCACCGAATTAATCCAGAATTATCTCGGCCCGGCTATCTGGCGGGATGTATATTGCGAGGCGGTCGCCAAGGCTGGTTTCGACCTGCGGATATGGAGCCGCCAACCACTGCGGGAGCATGCCGATGAATCGAGCCACTTCTGGGATCAGTCACCGGTGGGTCATCTGGCAGCCGGGACCGTCGATAACGGTGAGCAGCTTAACAAACTCTATAACGCCGGCAGGATATTTCTGCATTTATCCAGCACGGGTTATCCCGACAGCTATCTGCTGGAAGGTATCGCGGCGGGGGCCTTTTTTCTGATTAAATCCCATCCACGCGATCGAAAGCAGGACGGGCTTGGCCAATTCTTCCGGCTAAACCACGAACTGATTACCTTTGACGGTCCCAAAGACCTGCTGCGAAAGATTCGCTATTATCTCGATAATGAACAGGAACGGCAGCGTATCAGTAAAGCGGCCCGCGAAAGACTGCTTGCCGAGCATACTTACCGCCATCGTGCGCGGGAAATGCTTGAGATCATTACTACTGGTCCGTTAAAATAATTATTCAGGGTTTGCCAAATGTTGGGTGGCAGCCACCCGTCGTAGAAAGGTGTACCCGAAGGTATAAAACGAATCATAGAGATTACGGAAATGCCAGATCGAACATTTCGCTGTACGCCAAAGCCTGCTCTTCCGCCGATTCTTCAGCCGGCTCACAGGCTGGGTCTTCTTCCGTAATTTCGTTGATATATGAAATGTCTTCGTCTTCGAAAGAAACCACTTTAATATCATCACGTTCATCCAGGAAAAAAGGGCCTTCGAACTCTTCTTCCGGCAAGGATTCACCCTGCTCATCAAACGCGATAAGAACCTCCGGGGCAAAGGGCTTCTTAGGATTGTGTTTCGTTGCGACGGCGAAGCGGCCCGTTTGCAGCTTTAACCTGGCGCCGATGGGAAAGGGTTGTATAATCCCGGTGAACACCTTCAGAACCATAGGATCATAAAATTGTTTATAATCTCCATACAGCATTTCATACAGGGCCCGAACCGAACTTTTAGCTTTCTTATATGTTGTGCGGGCCGTGGCCGCACTGTAGGCATCGGCTACCCGGACTATCCTCGCGAAAATGGCCGTTTGATCCCCCGTCAGGCCTTGCGGATAACCGCTGCCGTTATGATTCTCGTGGTGGCAGCGCACTACCAGACGGGTCATGGGACCTATCTTGTCCGGCAGCAGTTCAGCACCTTTTTGCGGATGAGCCTTGACAAGCTCGATCTCCTCGCTGGTCAGGGAACCGGGTTTGTTATACATCCGCTCCAGAGGCACCATACCGATGTCATGAAGCATCGCGGCAGTCGCCAGCTGTGATAAGTTCATGGCGTCACGAATTTTCCTGGCCGCGCTGAACCGTTCCCGTTCCCGCTTGATAAAGTTGCGAATCGTGTTCCCGATAACCAAACTCAGGTAAAACACGTTGGCGCTGTGTTCCTGCAGATAATCGTTCCAGTCTCCGCTCTGGTCGATGATCGCTGAAGTTACAGGATTCTTCTGCAGAAACCGTATCATCTCTTCGATGGTCTTTTGCATCCCGGCTATGTTGTCGGGATTGAGGGCCGCTCCGGAGCGGATCACATTGCTCACCTTTTGCGTTACAGAGGATATGTTCCGCCGCACTTCCAGCGATACATTGTGGTCCTGACTGTTATCACCGAACTCAACCAGTTGATCCAGCAGGGGATCGATAACCTGAACCATCTTCGCCGGCAACCTGCGGTTCAGAGATTCGATATCGCCCGCGGATAAAATATGACCATGAGGCAGCAGTACACTAAACCGATTCGTTATATTGCTCGCCAGGCACATGCCCTGCTCTAACTGATGAACGGGAATCGATATTGGCATAAAATATATTCCTTAACCCCCACGAAACTACGAAATCTCAGGGAATCAAAAAAACCGGTTTTTGGTTTTAAGCGGTCTTGTGCGCAAAAAAAGACCTGGCACAGCGGTCCGTCGGTCGGGGATTGTGGGGCACGGACCTCCACACCAGGAAATTTTTAACCTATCTTACCCTATTTTATCAAATTACATTTTTAGTATAGCCCGAACCCATCGCGTGTCTCTCCTCGCCAGTTGACAAATCAAACCCAGGCGATGACTCTCGCTAATTAAATTATCGCCATTTATTATCAAAACAACAATCGGAAATATTCTGATTTTTATTTGGAAAATACTGATGTTACTTACTCATGAAAAGGAAAGGCTGAAATCAAAGGATGTCAATCCTGTTTGAGCGGCATATCTGACCAACTCCGCGACATTGCTCAAATTTGTCTTGCTCATGATATGTTCGCGGTGGGTTGCCACGGTTTTGGCGCTGACGTGCAGGTCTCTGGCGATCTGTTTGGTCGTCCTGCCTTCGGCGATAAGCTGCAACACTTCCCGTTCCCGGGGTGATAATTGCGGGCATATAACCGAATCCTTTTCCGGAAGATTATCGACATAATCCTTGACCAGAAAATCACTTACTCCCGGGGCAAGATATATATGATTCAACATGATCACTTCGATCGCTTTGGTCAGTTCATCGAAGGCACAACTCTTCAGCATATAACCCGAAGCCCCCGCCTTGAGCATATACGATACAAATTGCTTGTTAGTATGCATCGACAAACCCAGAATCTTGATTCCCGGGCGCTCTTTAAGAATCTGACGTGTAGCATCGACCCCGTTCAATTTTGGCATAGCGATGTCCATAACCACCATGTCCGGCGTCAGTTCAATCGCCAATTGAACAGCTTCTCGGCCATCCTCCGCCTCTGCCACAACTTCCATGTCCGGCTGGTTGTCGATTAAACTGCGCAATCCCTCACGGATCACACGATGATCGTCCGCTAATAATATTCGGATACCCATAGCACCACCTCACCACAAAATACCCCTTATAGCCATTTAGACACTCAGAAACAACGATCCTTCGACCGACACGGCAATAAACCGCTCCGCTTTACCCCATGACTTAGTGGTAATCGGCATTTCAAGACTATTGAGACAACTATATTTGCACGAAATCCCAGATTTTGTGCCGACACCAAAATATCCTACTTATATTATGACACAAAACCGCTGATATTTCAACTTAATTTTACTGGTTTTTTACTAAAAAAATCCTGATTGGCTTTATTGCCCTCAAAAAATATTGCCTGAATTCTCTTTACGAGTTTGCGATTATAAGCTATAAGGGGTGTTCAGCTTAAATAAACTGCCTCCGGCAGTCATTAAAAAGGCGGCGTAGCTCAGATGGTTAGAGCGGCGGATTCATAAGCCGCAGGTCGTCGGTTCGATCCCGACCGCCGCTATTTTTCGGCAAAGCCGAAAAATAGAGCAGGTGATAGGTGAACAGGTGAAAGATAGGCTCACGCCGATAATTAAGGCTAAAGCTTCAAAATACCCATTCACCTGCGGTCAACTGTTCTCCTGCTCAACTGCTCAAAAAGGGTACTCAAATGGCCTTTATGTTCGAAAAACTCGAGGTCTATCAGAAAGCCGTTGATCTGGCTGAACAAATTATTAGTCTTACCGAACAATTTCCCAAAGGATTCTATTTCCTCACTAATCAACTCAATCGAGCATCCCTGTCTATTTCGTTAAATATCGCTGAAGGCAACGGCCGATTCACAAAAAATGACCGGAAACACTTTTTCATTATTGCCAGAGGGAGTACGCAAGAATGCATCCCTTTACTGGAAATAGCAAAAAGGAAACGACTCATTACAGCGCAAAAAGTTATAAATTTACGCGATCAATTGGAAATTATCGCCAAAATGATCTCAGGCCTGATTAACGGTCTGAAAAATAGGGCAGGTGAACAGTAGATAGGTGAACAGTAGATAGGTGAACAGTAGATAGGTGAACAGTAGA
>DAOWIP010000070.1 GCA_030640865.1 Sedimentisphaerales bacterium
AACAGTCCCTCACTGCCCAGCGAACCATAGACCTCATCGGTAGAGACCTGCATAAAACGTTCGACCTTGTGTTTTATAGCCGCGTCGGCCAGTACCCGTGTGCCTTCGATATTAGTGCGTAAAAACTCCGCCGAGCCTAAAATACTGCGGTCAACGTGGCTTTCCGCGGCGAAGTTCACCACAATATCCACCGGCCCATTCTGCGAAACAAGCCTGTCAACCGCCTCAGCATCACAAATATCGGCCTTGATAAAAGTGAACCGTTCATCATCCTGAAAATCGGTTAGGTTGGCCAGGTTCCCCGCATAAGTCAGGGCATCGTAAGCCACCACCCGCCATTTGCTTTCAGTGTCGCCAAGCAGCAGGCGGACAAAATTGCACCCGATAAAGCCCGCTGCTCCGGTTACTACAATAGTTTTCATAAATTCAGCCTCACATGGTAGTGGTCAGTTAAATTGATTTCGGTGGGTTCTATGCCGAGAACTGCACAGGAGCACCTCTCTGAAATACAGAAAGGTGGCAGCCAATGTTTGGTGAACCCAGCATATTTAATTCAATGTTGGGTGGCATACTAATCAACGTTATTGGCACCGTCCTCGGCGATCATAAGGCCGGCCCGATGCAGTGATTCGATGGTACCCGCATCGGTCCACCAACCCTGCAGAACCTCGCTGGTCATAGTGCCCTGCCTGATATAGGCATTATTCACATCGGTTATCTCCAATTCACCACGGCCCGAAGGCTTTAGATCGGAAATAATATCAAACACAAGTTCATCATACATATAAATGCCAATCACGGCATAATTACTCTTTGGCTGGGAAGGCTTTTCCTCGATACCAAGCACGTTACCCTTATCATCGACATCAGCTACGCCGAACCGCTCCGGGTCGGACACCTCCTTGAGCATTATCTTGGCGCCTTTGGGCTGGGTGAAGAAATCGGCCACCGCCCGGCGGATATTATTCTGAATAATGTTATCACCCAGCACCACAATAACCTTGTCCTTATCAATAAAATCCCTGGCCAGTCCCAAAGCCTCAGCGATGCCGCCGGCGCCTTCCTGATAGGTATAATGCAATTCGCCCAAACCGAATTCCTTACCGTTGCCGAGCAGTTCCAGGAAATCACCGGCCTTATTGCCGCCGGTTACAACCATAATATCCTTAATGCCGGCGCTAACCAGGCACTGGATTGGATAATATATCATCGGCTTGTCGTACACCGGCAGCAAATGCTTGTTTGTTACACGTGTAAGCGGCTGCAACCGCGTACCATATCCGCCTGCTAATATTACACCCTTCATTTGCTTGTCTCCCTTATAAAAAACAGGACAGGATCGCCTCTCTGAAATACAGAAAGGTGCCACCCGACGTTTGGTGAAGCCAGCATATTTAATTTAACTGACCACTACGCCTTGTTTCGCGGTTCGCCCATCTTCTTCCATTTGGGGTCAAGCCGGCAAAAATAATCGTAGCCTTTGGCCATGTAAAGGGCGTCCAGAACAGCCATACGAACCATCGCCTCGGCTACAGGGTAAATCCGCGGTAAAATAGTAATGTCCCGGCGGGTGATGGCAGAAAGTTTGGCTTCCTTCATCTCCATTACATTGATCGAGTCCTGATCCACACTGATAGTGGGAGTGGGCTTTACAGCTACACGTATCCTTAACTCTTCGCCGTTACTCATCCCACCCAGAAAACCACCGCAGTTATTAGTACGAAAACGAACATGTTCACCGTCAAGATAAGGCGCATCGTTCCATTCCGAACCCTTCATCCGGGCTGTGTCAAAACCGCGGCCGAATTCCAGGCCCGTTGTCGCCCCTATACCCATCAGGCCCGATGCGATAGTAGCCTTGAGCTTGTCGAAGACCGGCTCGCCCAAACCAGCAGGCACACCCTGCGCGATAATCTCAATCACCCCACCGGCTGTATCACCTTCTTCGCGGACCTTGCCGAGGTCGGCAATCATTTCCTCAGCCTTCTCCAAATCACAACAGTTCAAATCGTTCTTTCGGTAGTTGGCTACGATCTGCTCGAATTCCATCGGACACGCCTTAATGCCATGACTCTCGACGATATGGCTGATTACATCAATGCCTTCCCGTTCGAGAATCATCTTCGCCACCGCCCCACCGGCTACACGCCCCACCGTTTCCCGACCACTGGCCCGGCCCGCACCACACCAGTCGGCATGTTCGCCGTACTTGACGAAAAACGGATACTCGGCATGGCCCGGACGGATCAAATCCTTCACCTGCCGATATTGATCGACATGTATGTCCTGCCTGTCCACGTTATACACTAACAAGCCAATCGGCGCGCCAGTCGAAACACCTTCCCGCATTCCTGAAACAATCTCGACCTGATCGGTCTCCAGCCGCGGCGAATCGAGCTTGCTCTGGCCGGGCCGTCGTTTGTCCAATTCAGCCTGAACATATTCCTTAGTCAGTTTCAGACCCGGCGGCATCCCATCGACAATCGTGAACAACGCCTCACCATAACTTTCACCACATGTGGTAACCCGAAATAATCGTCCAAATGTATTACCTAACAAAATACTGTCCTCCAGTTAAACATTTAAAAAATAAAAAATCTCAACAACATTACTTCTATCGGAGATACCGCCTTTTTACTTTACACTGTCAGGCCGGTAAATCCGATTAAACTTGAGAGTTACTTCCTGAAGGTCCTTCCCTTTATCGACCGGTAGAATGAATCGCGAGTCGGGGAAATTGTGCCCTCTGGTGGTTGGTCGAAAAGATGTCAGGACCGATGAGCCTATATCACTCCTGGCAAACCGGCCGTTACGCAGTTGTGCCAATAGAAATATATGCGCCAGACCAAATTCATTCTTTGCCGGATTATGAAAACACAAGATATTTTCTTTTTTCAAGGCCGCTACCGCCGCCTTACTAAGCGGAACCTCAACTCTGTTCCAGAACGGTGAATACCTGACATATCGACCATTGATTTTTACAATGCCGGCTGGGACTCCGTTAACGCTAAAGGGCGTGTTCACCGATTTCTCTTTGGTCCAGGGCGCGACATACAACCAGGCCTTTTCAATTTGTCCAGGTTTTATGCTTTTGAGTTGTTTTCCTTTTTGGGGCTTCGGTCCTTTGATGTCCACTATATGGCCGGGCTTCTCCCACATAAACGAACGCACAACTCCCTCACCAAGCACATGCAGATCGACCTGGACCTTGCCGGCGTTGACCGTGAACACAGAATAACTACTCGTACTTCCCTCCATATAGCCCCAGCAATAGACAAGCTGGGCAGGGTCGATATAAATCCGGCTGGCTTCCTGCAGAGGCAGCAAACCGGGCCGGAAGATGTTGGCTGGGGCAGGCCGTACTCTTTTGACGAACGGCGCCAGCATAGTTAGCCGTCCTTCCTCCACAATCGCTGCTCCCATAATCTGGGTCAGAGGTTTCCCGTCCACCAGTTTGACCGTGGTTGATATGTTATGCGTATGGCCGCAGAGATAAGCATCGGCATTATACCTGACCAAAAGCGATGCGACCGATTCGGAATAATCGGGCCGATCGAATCCGGCGCGAGCGACAATCCAAAGCGGATAATGACCACATACAAAGACATGCTCGATTTCCTTCCTCGCGTCGCAACTCTTTAATTCCTCCTCCAGCCAGGTCAACTGTCCGGACAATTCCTTGTCCATGCAATCAAGAATAATGAAACGGCAGTTTCCCTTATCAAAGGAATAATAGCTCTTCGTGATCGGACGGCCAAGTTGACGAGTGAATAAGGGAAGAGCGTGTTTCTCATAAGGCGCCTTGGTATCGTGGTTTCCTCTGGCTATGAAAAAGGGTATGGGGATTGTCTTTGAGATATGGTTGAACGCGTAGGCGGCTTCAGCTTCGGCACTGCCGCGACTTCCGTGAAAAAAATCGCCGCCATGCAATACAAAATTCGACGGCGGGTCTATTTTTTTGAGTTCATCCGCGAACGGCTTGGTAAAGTAATTACCAACATCATATTCCGGTATTCGGTAATGCAAATCACCTACGAAAGTGAAACGCAAATCGGGACTGCCGTTTCGGAGCGTACAGGGCTGGGCCGTCTGCCGCTCGGCATTCAACCAGTTTCCTGTACACCCACCCACAAGAAGCCCCGCTCCTGAACCGGCTATCCGTAAAAACTCTCGCCTGTTAAATTTTTTCATTTTATCACCATTTTTCGATTTTTCAGTCATTTTCAGTTTCGTCGGTTATTCGCAACTGTCCGCCGAGCGATTGCATCAGCTTAACATAATCCGGAAACGTTACACTGACTGCCTCGGCAGTTTCGACGACTGTTTCACCCGCAAGGGCCATCCCAGCCAGACTAAGGGCCATTACCACACGGTGATCTGAATGTCCGTTCAGCCGTCCCGGCCGAAGTGTACTTTGCTCAATCATTAGTCCATCGGGCAGTTCTTTGATTTTAGCATTCATACGTCCCAACTCCGCCGCCATTACCGCAATCCTATCCGTCTCTTTCATTCGGGCCTGGGGCACATTATACAGTCTGGTCTTCCCTTTGGCAAAGCACCCTATCACCACCAGAGCGGGCAGGGCGTCCGGTGTGGCGTTCAGGTCAATATCAATTCCCCGTAACTCACCTCGACGAACAGTTAATTCGCCGTCTCCGATTTCAATATCAGCTCCCATATTTCTCAGAATTTCCACAACAGCTTTATCACCCTGCGTATCGGAAAAATCCAAGCCTTCCAGTACAAGCTCACCTTCCAGTATCGCTCCGGCACAAAGGAAAAAGGTCGCCGATGAGAAATCCGCCGGTATCCGCTTGCGAAACGGCTTATACTGCTGCCGACCCTCGATCTCGAATCGGTTCCAGCCCTCACGTTTGTACCTGATATTCTGCTCGTCGAGATACTTAAGGGTCATCTCCACATAAGGTTGCTCGTTCAGCTTTGTTACGTCAATAACGCTATCGCCATCAGCCAGTGGGGCGTTAATCAGCAGTGAACTGAGATACTGGCTTGTAATTGCCTCAATTTGCGTCCGGCCTCCCTTCAGCCTGCCTCGTACCACTATCGGCGATTTACCATTATCCCGTGTACTATAACACTGCCCGCCCAAGTCATTTATACTCTTCATCAGCGGCCCCAGTGGCCGGGCGCGTATCTGTTCATCTCCGGTA
>DAOWIP010000381.1 GCA_030640865.1 Sedimentisphaerales bacterium
ATGCTCCTGAAGAAATCGACCGTAACAAATCTTTTCGACAACCACCCGCCTTTTCAAATCGACGGCAACTTTGGCGGCACGGCCGGTATCGCTGAGATGCTTCTTCAGTCACACGCCGGTGAAATCCATTTGTTGCCGGCCCTGCCCACGGCCTGGCCCGACGGATATGTCAATGGGCTTCGCGCACGCGGCGGATTCGAAATCGCCATCACATGGAAAAACGGCAAATTGACTGAAGCAAAAATTCATTCTCTTCTCGGCCGAGTCTGCGAAGTCAGATATGAACATCCCCTTATGGTATCCGGGATCAATTTCGACAGAACGCGGGACAACGCTATCCGGTTCGATACCGGCAACGGCAAAACATATATTCTACGCAGACAATAGGAATATATACCACATGTCAATGCGACGGGTGGCAAGTTTAAGCATGGCATTCCAACTGTGTGCCACCTTTCTGTATTTCAGAGAGGTGCTTCTGCCAATGATACCCGCTGGACATATCTTACCAGAAGAAAATATACAGGGCAACGGTTAGCGCCACGACCACCAGCCCCAGCACCTTGGCGATCCCGGATGATTCAAGATTGATGTCCGTTTTTATGGGCATTACTTTGGGTTCTTTCAACGGTTTGATCATCGTGATAATACCCATGACCGCCAGTACGCAGAAGAACGAAATCGCCATTCGGTCCAGAAACGCCAGGCTCGGCATCATCAATTTCAACAGGTAATACATGGGCGGGTTCAGCAACAGCCCGACAACACCTGTTATCGGTGGAGCTTTTTTTACCAGCAGACCGAAAACAAATACTGCCAGGATACCCGGAGAAATAAAGCCCTGGAACTCCTGAATATATTTAAAAATACCACCGAATTTTGGGTCGTCCAGCATCGGCGCTATTGAACAGCCGATGACGGCAAAAA
Organism: Sedimentisphaerales bacterium; assembly: GCA_030640865.1. Taxonomy (GTDB): domain Bacteria; phylum Planctomycetota; class Phycisphaerae; order Sedimentisphaerales; family SM23-30; genus DAOVXR01. The sequence continues at coordinate 928 of DAOWIP010000381.1, forward strand.
CACCGACGCATATTCGCCCGGTGGTTACCAGATTTATCTGGGATGCCTTTTTGTTTATGTATTTTCTGTATATGTCCATAGTGAATATGGTTGAGGCGGAGTTGAGCATCGAGGCAAGCGAACTCATCACGGCGCCCAGGATGGCAGCAAGCATAAAACCGCGCAGGCCGCTTGGTACCAGTTTTTTTATCAACAGAGCAAAGGCCGCGTCATATTTATAGCCGATTAATTCCGATGAAATCTCGATATGTTGTTGTTTGTCCAGTGCTTTGTTCTTCTCGGAAATTTTGTTTAGGAGTCCATTGTTAATTCCAACCATTGCTTTGAAGTCTTCGGGCATGGTTTCGGGCGTCTTTTCGCCGGCTAAGGCGTGGTTGAACGCGATAATAGCCAACGCTTTTTCCTGATACATTTCTACGAAATCGTCGTTGAACTTAAATGCTGTTTTCGCTCCGACTGGTTCTGATTGAACCTGCTCAAACTTGGCCAACACGGTTTTATTATTGTCCGCCGCCTCATCCTTCATATCCAGTTTGTATAAATTGAAGGCTATGATACCGGGAATCACGATTATGAATGGGATAATCAGTTTTAGGGCCGCGGCGAAGACGATACCTTTTTGTCCTTCGCCCAATGATTTCGCACCTAATGTTCTTTGTGTAATATACTGGTTCAGGCCCCAGTAATAGAAGTTCGGAATCCACAATCCGAGAACCAGTGCTGTCCACGGTATTTCCGGGTCGCTCCGCGGCATAACCATATGGAGTTTATGGGAATTAAGCGCCCTGAATTTTTCGACGGCCCCCGCATTAATATCGATATTGGCTAATTCCGGTATGGTTTCAACCGTCGCTACACCCAGCTCCCTCATCGCCAGAATAACAACGATTGCTCCGCCGACGATAAGGGCTGACCCTTGCAGTAAATCCGCCCAGGCGCAGGCCTTCAGCCCGCCCGATGCCACGTATGCCGCCGCCAGAACCCCTATGACCCAACATGCCGATGTAATCGTAATGGTAATGCCCAGAATTTCCTGACCGCCGAAAAGTGTTTTGACCGTAAGTGCCCCGGAATATACCACCGCCGCGAAGGTAACAAACACATAGGTCAGGATCATAAACATTGCCATAACAGAGCGGGCCGCCTCGTTATAGCGGTACTGCAGAAATTCAGGGATGGTGTATATCCCGCTACGTAAAAACATGGGCAGGAAAAAGAAAGCCACAATTACCAGCGTAATAGCGGCCATCCATTCGTAACTCGCTATCGCCAGCCCCAGCCACTTGGCAGCACTACCGGACATGCCGATAAACTGCTCGGTCGAGATATTAGCCGCGATCAGCGAAAAACCGATCAACCACCAACTCAGCCCCCTACCGGCCAGAAAATAGTCCTCACTGCTTTTTTCCTTACGGCTCTTCAGAACACCAAGGCTGACTACCGCGATAATAAACCCGACAAATATAGCAATATCGAATCCGCTTAAACTGAATTCCATATAACAAACCTCCAAATATGCACGCGACGGTTTAATTGCGTTGTCGATAACGTCGGGATTCTATAACAAAGCAATTCAGACTGCAAGCGAAAAAATCGCCCCATACAGCAATCCGTGGTTTCATAATATTTCAGTTTCATTTGACGGCAGCGATGGGAAATATGTGGTTGATTTTTTATCTGGTTCCGGCTATATACAGGTCAGGAATATAATTTCAAGCTGAAGGAAAATTGACATTGGAAAAACCTATCATACATATTCTATTTTGCAAAACTCCAGTAATAACAAAGGATTTCTGGTTATGAAAAACAAGAAAATATGGTTATTTCTATCTGTTTTCAGCTTTTTTATCTGTGCAACGGTGGTTTCGACTGTTTCGGTGGCGCAAGCGAACCAAACAGCCAACGACTGGGAGAACCCTCAGATAATCGGCCGTAACAAGGAGCCGGCTCACTGCACACTAATGCCCTTCAACAACAAAAGGGCCGCTCTTAAGGGCGACCGCGACGGCTCGCCGTTTTGCCTGTCGCTCAACGGCACTTGGAGATTCCACTGGGTCAATAAGCCCGCCGACCGGCCGGTTGAGTTTTACAGGCCCGATTATGACGTCAGCGGCTGGGACAAAATACCCGTACCGAGCAACTGGCAGATGCACGGTTACGGCAGACCGATCTACACTAACATTCGCTATCCCTTCCCTGCCAATCCGCCTCATATCCCACACGAATATAATCCTGTCGGCTCGTACCGCAGGGAATTTACCATTCCCGCCAACTGGAAGGACCGCCATGTCTTTCTGCACTTCGACGGTGTTGAGTCGGCATTTTATCTTTGGGTCAACGGCGAAAAAGTCGGTTATAGCCAGGGCAGTCGTACCCCGGCCGAGTTTAATATTACCAAATACCTTCGACCGGGACAAAACGTTCTCGCTGTTGAGGTCTATCGCTTCTCGGATGGCTCATATCTGGAGGATCAGGACTTCTGGCGACTAAGCGGTATCTTCCGGGACGTCTATCTGTTTTCAACAACCGATCTTCACATAAGAGATTTTTGGATATGCACTGAACTGGACGAGCAATACTGCAACGTCGCTCTCAAAGTTACCACAAAGATAAAAAATTACTCCCAACAGCCAATAGAGAACTATGCCATAGAGTTGGACCTGTTTAATAATGAAGGTGTCCCCATCTCGCCGAAGCCGCTTATTTCATTTAAGATGGGCGATATCGCCGCCGGCAAAGAGAGCCTCTCCAATTTTTATACTTATATTATCAATCCAAAAAAATGGTCTGCCGAGTTGCCAAATCTCTATAGGGCGTTATTAACCTTGAAAGACGAACAGGGCGGGATTGTCGAGGTTGTTTCGTGTGATGTTGGGTTCCGCGAAGTCGAGATCAAAAACGGACAACTCACAGTCAACGGCAAAGCGATTATGGTCAGGGGCGTCAACCGCCACGAGCACGACCCGGACACCGGCCATTATGTAAGTGCAGAGTCGATGATTCGGGACATCAGACTTATGAAGCAATCCAATATCAACACTGTTCGTACCAGCCACTATGTCAACGATCCGAAATGGTATGAGCTGTGCAATAAATATGGTTTGTACCTGATTGACGAGGCCAATATCGAATCGCACGGTTTGGGCTATAAACCAAAAAAAACGCTGGGCAATAAACCCGAATGGAAAAAAGCCCATCTGGACCGTACAATCCGTATGGTTGAGCGGGACAAGAACCATCCATCCGTAATTATCTGGTCGCTGGGAAACGAGGCCGGCGACGGCGTTAATTTCATAGCGACAAGCGACTGGATTCACCAACACGACCCAACCCGGCCGGTACACTACGAACGGGCCCAGAAAAGGCCCCATACCGATATTGTCTGTCCGATGTATCATTCAATCGGCAGGATTGTCAAGTATGCCAGGAGTAAGCCCTATCGGCCACTGATTTTATGTGAATACGCCCACGCGATGGGTAATAGTGTCGGCAATCTTCAGGACTATTGGGACGCTATCGAGGCGTACCCGCACCTTCAGGGCGGCTGTATCTGGGACTGGGTCGATCAGGGCCTGCGAAAACGCGCACCGGACGGCAGTGAATTCTGGGCCTATGGCGGCGACTACGGCGACAAGCCCAACGACGGCAATTTCTGCTGTAACGGCCTGGTTCAGCCCGACCGTGAACCCAACCCGTCACTCTATGAAGTCAAAAAGGTTTATCAGCGCATCAAAGTTAGTCCTGTCGATCCGATAGCCGGCAAGGTGAGCATTCGTAACAAGTATGAATTCCGAAATCTCGATTTTGTGGATGTCTTATGGGAACTGACAGAGAACGGCCGAATAACCCAGAAAGGGAAACTACCCCGCCTGTCCCTGCCGGCCGGGAAAGATCGCAAGATTACTGTCCCCTTCCGAAAACCTTATCTGAAATCCGGTTCCCAATATCATCTCAAGGTCAGTTTCGTCCTTGCTGAAGATGAACTCTGGGCAGCTCGCGGACACGTTGCGGCCTGGGACCAGTTCGAGTTGCCGTTTAATGTTCCGGCTGCGCCGAAGGCGAACATCGCCGCTATGACAGAACTGAAACTTACTCAAACACCCCAAGATATTATCGTTACCGGCGGGGATTTCGTGATAACAGTCGGCAAAGACAGCGGTGCTATCGAATCGTTTGTCTTTCGCGGCAGGGAGCTGATTGCGTCCGCGTTAGCCCCCAACTTCTGGCGTGCGCCGACCGACAACGATAAAGGCAATAAGATGCCCAAACGGCTAAGTGTCTGGCGCAAGGTCGGACCGGACCGCAAGATAAACTCCGTTACCGCCAGGCAGCTCTCGAAAAAAGTGGTTCGCATTGATGTACAAACCACCCTGCCGGCCGGTAATAGTTCTTATAAAAACACCTATACCGTCTATGGCAGCGGCGACGTTATCGTTGAAAGTAGTATTGAGCCTAAGGGCAAGCTGTCTGATCTGCCGCGTTTCGGTATGCAGATGGCAATACCGGGCGAGTACGATCAGGTCCGCTGGTACGGTCGCGGCCCACATGAAAGCCACTGGGACCGCAAGACCGGCGCCGCTGTCGGCCTTTATTCCAGCTCCGTCGAAGAGCAGATTCACGTCTATGTTCGTCCGCAAGAGAACGGCAACAAGACCGACGTTCGCTGGCTGGCCATGACCAACAAAAACGGGATGGGCCTTTTAGCTGTTGGTATGCCGTTACTTAGTGTCAGTGCCTGGCCCTTCACCATGCTGGACCTGGAGCAGACCGCTCACATTCACGAACTACCCCGTCGTGATACGATTACCGTCAACCTCGACTATAAGCAAATGGGCGTCGGCGGTGACAACAGTTGGGGCGCCAGAACCCACCCCGAATATACGCTACCGGCCAAACCATACAGCTATCGATTTCGGCTAAGCCCCATTCCCGACAAAAACGCTTCTCCCGGAGATATGAGTAGAATTTCGTTTGACCTTGCCCCATAGACAATATAAAATCGGTAACCGTTCACGGGGTAAATATGCCGGTTTTGAGATATTAAGGACAATTTGATTGACTATTTCATCAAAGAACTTTAAAGATATTGTAAAATATTTTGACACAGCAGCCAAATAGCCTACAAAAGAATAAGAGCCGTTTTAACCCCGTGAACGGTTACGACAAATGACTGTTTCTTGAATACTCCTGCCACAAGAAAGGATGAAAGATTATGAAGCACTACATGATATGGACTGTATTGTTGTGCACTATTTATTTCACAAACACAACAACAGAAGCGTTAGCCGAGAAGCTGAGCGATTTGCGGGTGAGTGAAAACGGCCGGTTTCTGGTTCGTAAGGACGGTTCAGGATTCTTTCCCCTCGCCGATACGGCCTGGGCGATTGCCTGGAAGTTAAATCGCGGCGAGGTTGAGAAGTATCTGCAACATCGCAAGGATCAGAAGTTCAACATGATTGCGCTAATTGCGTTTCCTTCCTACGGTAAAAGTAAGGTCGTCGCTAATGTATATGGAGATAATCCTTTTGAGGCCAACCGTGGCAAGTGGAATCCACTGCGACCAGTTATAACACCGGGGGGAAGTCCTGTAAATTCGATAGAATATGATTATTGGGACCACCTGGAATATATCATCGACGCCTCAGAATCCAGGGGTATGTACGTGATTTTATTGCCGACGTGGGGCACCTATGTGGCCGGAAATTGGGGCGGCGAAAATACGTCTGAAATCATCTTTAACTCAACCAACTCGTATAAATATGGCCGCTGGATCGGCCAACGGTTCAGGAACAAGAAAAACATCATCTGGATGATAGGTGGCGACCGCAATGCCGTATATGGCAACAAGGACTATCGAAATGTGTTCCGGGCAATGGCCGAGGGAGTAGCCGACGGTGTCAACGAAGTTGACAAACAGGATACAAAAGCAGATTACAGCACAACACTTATGAGTTACCATCCGAGGAAATATATGCCCAATTCTTCCGAGTGGTTCCACAACGATGCGTGGCTGGACTTTAACTCGATTCAGGACCAGCCGAAAGATCAGATAACCGCGATTAAGTTGGATTACGGTCTATATCCTACAAAACCAACATGGCTTTTCGAGGGTCGATATGAAAATCTTGTGAGAAAGAACGACATCTACAAAGACTGGCAAATTCGTTTCCAGTCATATCAAACGGTCTTTGCCGGCGGCCTTGGAATTACCTACGGGCATATGAATATATTCGGTTTCGGCATTAAATCTACTGGCATAACTTTAGACCCTGATAAAAAATGGGAGAGCAATCTGGACGACCCAGGCGCTATAGATATGCAGTATATGTTGA
>DAOWIP010000333.1 GCA_030640865.1 Sedimentisphaerales bacterium
CGCATCGTTTTGACGTTGAGTAAAAAGGTTGTTTTTTTCCGCCGGGTCGGATTCGAGATTGAAAAGGTACTCCTCTGACTTTTCTCCGTCTTTTTTGGAGATATATTTCAGTATCCCATCTCGGACCGCTTTCCATGTGCGTTTGCCTCGGCGGGCACGCCAGAACAGAATACGTTTTTGTACCGGTTTGCCGGTTTCAATCCACTGCAGAATATCGACTCCGTCAAAGGGTTGTTCTTTTGACGGTTTCACGCCTGCGATACGCGCGACCGAATTTGAAAAGTCCAGAGTCAGACATGGCTGTTCTGACACTGCCCCTGCCGGCAGCACTCCACGGTAGCTTGCTATGCACGGTACTCGTATCCCACCCTCGAAAAGCCCTCCTTTATAACCGGAGTAAGGAGTGTTTCTTGCAGTGCTGTTTCCCCCGTTATCGCTCATAAAAATGACGAGGGTATTGTCCAGTAATTTTGATTCTTTCAGAGTTTTTATTATTTGTGCCACACCATGGTCCATCTGCTCGACCATCTTAACGAATGTGTCGCGTGTACCTTTATTAAAGTTTTCCCGTCGGATGTAATCTGTTTTACGGTCTTGAGGCCCTTGGTACGGTGTATGCGGTGCCGTATAGGGTACATATAAAAAGAAAGGACCGCCTTTTTGTCGCCGGATGAACTGCACCGACTCTCTGGTGATCAAATCTGTCAGGTATCCTTTTTCCTGGATGGGTCGGCCGTTCCGGTACAGCATTGGCTCACCGGTATATTCACAGTGATGAAAATAATCGACTGCGCCTCCCAGTGGTCCGAACGAATAATCGAATCCAAGTTTATCGGGGAAGAATTTTCGTTCATATCCCAGATGCCATTTTCCGCAAACCGCCGTCGCGTAGCCCGAATCTTTCAGTAGTTGCGCTATGTTCACCTCGGACGCCGGCAGCCCCAGATCGTGTGTTTCGCGTAGTCGGATTGCGTCGTCATAACGGCCTACATTACCGATCCCAAGAGCGCATTCCAGGCCGCCTACCCGATGTTGATAGCGGCCGGTCAGGAGAGCCGTTCGGGTCGGACTGCACTCAGGCGCATTGGCATAGAAAGAGGTAAAACGTACCCCTTCGGCCGCCAGTTTGTCGATAGCGGTGGTACGGATGTCCGGACAGCCGTAACAGCCCAGGTCGCCATATCCCAGATCGTCCGCCAGAATAAGTACAATATTCGGTTGCCGGGCGTTTTTTGGTGGTTGCAACTGGCAGCCGGGCCAGACAGCCGCCGCTCCCACCGCACCGGCTATCCTGGTTGTTTGCCTTAAAAATGAGCGACGCGTGATCGATTTTGTCATAGTCATTTCATTTATCTCACAATGTTTTTTTAAGGTATTGGAAGTTAATTGTTGCGTCCCACGAATCCTTCGTTTTGATACGTGCCGGGTATATAGTTGCCTGGGTACAGTTCAGTGAGGAATAATTACGTTCGGCAAAATCAATAAACCTGGCAATCTGCAGCAGTTTTATACTATTGAGCTTGAACGTCTCACGAAACAGAAAGGAGCCGTCTTTTTGCGCTTTGGCATTCGGGCTTTCGATTCGGTGCAGTTTCGATTCCGAAATCAGTGCCTCTTTGGCGCAGCGTCGGGCAGAACTGACCCGATCGAACTCAAGATTGATGGACACGCCCGAAACATCTTGATGTCCCGATCTTCTTAAAATGGATTTTATGGTATGCACATTTGCCTGTACCTGACGGCTTTGATCTTGTTGGATTAGTGCTCCATTACGATAATTGAGCATTTTCAATGTTGTTCCGATCGACCAGACGACCAGAACAGCCGGCACAATCACCGCCAATGCTTCCGGTTTTTTCAGCATCTTTACGTCAAAATCCATTAGTTATCCTTTCTCTGTGTTTTTTTCTTCACTCGCAGTTGCACATTGAACGTACGGCGATTGGTGGGGTCTTTTGGTGAACCGCTGCCGGTCTTCTGATGGTTCACAGTGGCGATCTCCAGTTGACTGCCCTTGGCTTCGATTGCTTTGCAGAGTAGCTCCAGGTCTTTCATATTGGCTACTGATCCGACAAAGGTACTGGCATTGGCATAGACGGAAAGGTTCTCAATTCCGAGATCAAACTCTTCGCCCAGTTCGTTCAGTACTCCAAAGACAAGCATAAGTGTACTGCTGGCCGAATCCGGTAGTGTCTTGACGGTAAGGGTACTGTATTTATCCTCGACCTCCGTCATTCGACGTCGGATACGGCTGGGAATTTGGGACGGATTTCGTGGTGGTTTCTGGCCCGGATAAACCTGGCCGTAGGCATCCTTAATTTCTATAAGGGCAGCGGACTCTTGTGATTGATAGTTCTGGCCGTGGAGATTCATCAGAAGAATCCATACCAGCAGCAGTAACGACAAAACTGCCGATAGACCATAGAGTCCTCGGCGTTTCATTACAACCAGCGTACGGGGTGGCAGACCATCCGCGCGGAAATCACTACGGTCTTCCTGGCTTAGCCAGCCTATCCCCACCCCAGCGGCGCAGGCAGCGGCCATATCTGGCTCCTGTACACCCCGGTACTCAAGATCACTTCCGGCAAGTTCTTTGATATTTTTGATATTCAGACCGTCGGCATGGTATAATAGATGTTTGGGTTGTTGATCTTCCGAAAGCTGTGCCAGACTGCGTGGCAGTTCACATCGCAATAATTCATCGGCCATTTCAGCCGACACGCACGGTTCGCTCCGCGTCAGAACCGGTTGATGATCTTTGTCCAGGATCAGAATATATAACGTATCCGCCGCCCGGCCCAACACAGTAACCGGCATCCCCGGTGGCAGTTCTTCCTGTTTCTTTAAATAGTGTAGCCAGGAAACCACATCCGGCTCTGCTGTCAGAGCGTCCAGACCAACTTGTTCGAACCGGTTTAATATCTCTTCCAGGCGAGCACGTGGAATAGTATGTACCAGAAGATCGGTACCAGCCTCGGCAGCGGGTTTTTGTTGGTAGCAGAGGGCCAGCAGATCGGCGTCGGCGGCGAACTCTTCCTCGATGTCATACCGAAGTGTTTGATCGAATTGGTGTTTGTCGCTGAACTGGCTGTGGTATGGCTGACTCTGGTATAACCGTCCGTTCAGGGATAAAACCATAGGCGGGGCTTTTTCATTTTCAAGATTGAGTAGTTGCTTTAATTGCTCGATCAGTTCAGACTGTCCACTGTCGTTCGGACCGGTATTGGCCGAATCGGCATTGCCCGGCCCGCTATCGGCAGATTCATTGGTAGCTGGCGGACTTTCTGTTTCCGCGTTATTAGTGGACGTCTCATATACACTCAGCTTTTGGGCACGGCCGAATCGATATTCCGTACCTTCCTGTTCAACCAGCACAGCCGTAATCTGGGTTTCTGTATAATGAACTCCTAAACATCTTTTTTGAGCCAACGCTTATTCTCCTGAATTCGTACCGCAGGCGTCTCGCCTGCAATTAATGGTTTCGCAAAGCAAAATCTTCTCTCTTCTGAATTCTTCCTCACTTCCTTCTGTTTAATTTATTTTTCTTTCTTCTGTCTTCTGAATCCTGAATTCTCTCTTCCACATTTTATGGCAATGATTATAAAGCGGATTCTCCCGAAAAAACAGCCTGATTAATGAGTTGATTTCTCCGATTTCTATATATGCTCCCATACAGACTGTAGCTGGCCCGCCCTAAGCTCGTCGTTATCTGTATTGAAAAGGTATCGCTGTTAGTGGTCGATAGCGCTCTTACTGCGCTGAGCATTGTGCGGCTGATTCCTCTTACTCTCTGGAGTTGAGTGGTATTTGCGAAAGGGTTTTTTTCTCGGTGAGCAACCACTGCCTCAGCCGTCTTTCTCGTCACTCCCAGCGGAAGAAAAACCGCTTCCAGAACCTCCGCTGGTGCCGTGTTAATATTCACCTTGTTATGTCCCCAGCAGCCTATGTAGTCGGCAAATCTCCCTGGATGGTTCGGCAGTGGCGCAAGCATGTTCCTGTAATTTTCGTTTTGCTTCAGTTCCTTCTGCCACTGGTAGAAGAAATCCGACATCGTTTGACGCAACAGCTTATCGTGATCGATTCCCCTCACGGCCAATGACCTTCTTTGCCGCGAGGCTTTTAATCGCCACGTAACATTTCTTGATTGTGTACGGCTGAAACTGCGCTGATACAAATAGCTCACAGGCTCAGGCACATTCAGTGGTTTGCCTGTTTTTTGGGCCAGGTTCACCGTCTCTTTGTCCACAGCCGGTTCCGCCTCCAGTCGCTCTGCCAGTCGCTTGATGGATTTGGCGCGATAGTCGGTATTTTTTTCTATTGGTGAATGCAACAGCCAGTATATCGGGAATTTGCTGTTCTCGTCGTAAATTTTTATATCTACGGACACCGGCCCTATCTTGAGTTTTTGGCGGGCAAACAAAAATGGCGAAATCTCTTCGGCAATTTCCTCTTCCGCCCAAATAAGGTCAGCCAGACTACAGGGATCGGTCAGACTACACGGATCGGCCAGGCTGCACGGATCACCCAGGCTGCACGGATCGACAAGTTTTGATAATTCTGATTCCGATTTTGGTGCTGCCCTCCTTCTCGCTCTTTCTATACGCGCGTTTTTTTGTGCCTCCGCCGTCTGTCTTTGGGTGGCTCGAATAATCTGCCTCGCTGCCACTACTGCCGATTCTGCTGCGTAACGGCACTGAAGCCGATACACACGGTAGTTACTGGCCCTGACATGCAGGGTCGTATCTGCCTGAAACCGCACAATCAGCCCAGCCAGCAGCACTAACGTCAGCAGCGTCAATAGCAGAGTAAATCCGCGTCGTCGAGCTTGTATGCTTTTTATATTCATCTTTTATCAGTGTAAATGCGTGTCTGTTATTTTTATATTCTTTGCTTCTTTTCTTCTGAATTCTGAATTCTGAATTCCTCTTTTCTCACAACTCACCACTCACAACTCACAACTCATTTCTCATCCGGCTGTCGAAATCGTTTCAGACAGAACGTCCGGTTCACCCTCAGCAGTTGTTTCGGATCGGGTTGATTCGTTCGGTACATTTCTACTTCGACATTGATAAGTGTGGGCGTTATATTCGGATCGTCAATAAGTGTATTATCCGGATTGAGCGGTTCCGCTTGAAATGAGTACAGATGTTCACACAGGGGTATATAGAGGTTATTTTCGGTTTGTCCGGGTCTTGTTTCCCGTCGGTAAAGCACTAAATCTTCTTCTTCCTGCCTGAGCACCGCCACCCAGTCGATACTCATTCCTTTTGGCGTACCTGTTCCGGTTTTAGTTGCCCCGATTGTGATTCGGCACGTATTTTGCCAGCCGTATGAATGATTGCGCACGGTTATTTTACCGCCGTTTTGCGAGCCGACAACAATATCACTCATAAGTCGGTCCAGGCAGTATTGAATGTCTGCCATTCGCGACATCCGTCGCTCGATAGACTGGCTTTGTTCGGTGGTGTGTTGCAGCACCCCGAACACCGCCGCGCATATCATAGCCACCAGAATCAGCGTAGCCAGCAACTCAAGAATGGAAAATGCTCTTCGTTTCATAGACTTATACAATCTTCGATTAAACTTCTTTTCTTAATCTGTGTAATCTGTGAAATCCGTGGTTAAATATTCTTTGTATTTTTCTTACCTTCGTTTTCTTCGTTATCTTTTATTCAATTTATTTGTAATACTACCTTGTAATTCTTTGTTTTTTATGCGCGTTTATTTTTTCAATTTGTTGTAACTTCTTACGAGACAACACTTTGCAGTCCAATTTAAGCCGCGACAACTTTATGTTATCTTCGTATCTTATCATTCATTCACTGACAATCATTAGACCGGGAAAGGCCGAGAAAAAATACTCTTTTTCGGGGCGGAGAATTTTACTTTTTTTTATTTTTACTCATACTTTACTTTCAGGTGAAAGCAAATTAAGTATGACCAAAAGGTTATATAGAATGCCTGATAATACACAATACCCTGCTTTTCATTTTGTTGC
>DAOWIP010000092.1 GCA_030640865.1 Sedimentisphaerales bacterium
AAAAATAGAGCAGGTGAGCAGTAGATAGGTGAACAGGTGAAAGATAGGCTTGCAAGACTAATAAACGCGTGGGGTAAGACCCAACCCAGGACTATTAACTGCAGGCGAGACGCCTGCGGTACAGAACACAGCATGGGCTAAAGCCCATCCTACGGCTACATTGTCGAGGATTATACAGGAGCACATCTGGGCCTTCGGCGGAAAGGTGGCACCCAATTGGAATACCATAATAGCGTTTTTGGGCGACCACATAGGGTCGCCCCTACTTTGCATCATGCCACCCGATCGAACATCACGATACGTCCTTCGGGTCCATGAAAAATATGAGGACTTACAAATCAAAAACCCTGCCTGCGGGTTCCGCCAAATGGTCGTCGCCGCGAGGTCGCAGGGTGGCGGTGTATTGCTTTACCAATAGATAGTTGCCGATATTTTCTGTTCGTGTGTAAGCCACACTGACCTGTGCCCCGCTTTGGATGGTCTCCAGTTTGTACCCAAGTTGCTCGAAGTCCTTGATGGCGATGCCGTCCAGCGACAGCAGGATATCGCCCGCTTCGATATGGGCATAATACGCCGGGGAGCCTTTTTCAACCTTCATCACCACAACAGCACCTGTCTCGCCCGCCAAGTGATATCGCTGGATCATGGCCTGTGTTAATCGGCCCAGTTCCAGTCCAAAGAGCCGCTGGGCGAGTTTCTTACCGTCCGGCTGTGGGCGCTCACGCAGAGTTATCTCGAATTTGTAGTTCCGGTCGTCTCCCAAAAGACCACCCTGACGGCGCACATCAAAGCTAACCGTCGTATCGAGCCTGCGCTCCAGCATATCAATGTAAAAATCCGTAGCCGAGTCAACCGTTTTACCATCTACCCGCGTTATAACATCGCCCGGCTTAAAGTCGGTCTTTTCCGCGGCACTACCGGAACGCACAGCATCAACCTTTATTCCCGGTTCTTTTATATCCTTGATGTCAGTTACTGTCAGACCGAAATCGATCCGGCGCAGCCGCTCGATATTTATCATTTTCGGCAGGTTCTCGCGCAGTTGATCGATGGGTATGGCAAAACCAATCCCCTGTGCCGCTCGGCGAATCGCCGTGTTGATTCCGATTACTTCGCCCCTGATATTCAGAAGCGGTCCGCCGCTGTTGCCCCGATTTATCGGCGCGGAAATTTGCAGCATCTCCGACAGAACCAACTCGTCGGTCAACTCAACGTCCCGATGTATCGAACTTAGAATACCGTCGGTCAGCGTGTGTTGATAGCCAAAAGGGTTACCGATAGCCAGTACCGTCTCGCCGATCATCAGGTCATCACTGCGGCCAAGAATAACCTTATGCAGGGGTTTGTCCGATTCGATTTTTAACAGCGCCAGATCAGAACGGCTGTCTTCGGCCACCTTCCGGGCCTTGTACTCGGTGCTGTCCGCCATAATGACGGTAATCTCATCCGCCCGGCGGACAACATGGGCGTTGGTTACAATGTAACCGTTGGCATTGATAACAAACCCTGAGCCAAGCGATGGGACCTCCCTTTCTCGCCGCCTGAACGGCAAGCCAAAATCCCAGCCCCAACCAAAGATGTCATCGACAACCAATTCCTGTACCACATATTTACTGGAAATACTGACCACGGCGTCCTTGTTCTTCTCGAACGCCTCGACGATGGGTGTTCGACGAGACACGTTGCTCTCGGCAACCCCGGCCTGCGGCGTTCCGGCCGTTGTAGCTATTGCCAAAATAAGCAGGTAAAATATTATTTTTCGCTTTATCATTTATCTCGCCTTTCCTGAATATATACACAAATACCTGCTTTATTATAGCCACGACAATTTAACTATGAAAAGCATTTTTCTGTAGAAATTATTGCCGTCGATTCGCTTTTACGGTATAATGACCGCGATGTCAGCTGTACTGTCGGCGTTTCGGAAAGCGGGCTCCAAACAAAGGTGCAAAAAGGACGCCAGCGTCAAAAGTACTTTGCCCCCTCGATTTTGGAGCGTTGACATCGTTTTTGTGGCGTTTTTCGGACTTTTGACGGTTGCACCAAAAAGGTGTTTTTAAGGATTTATGACGGTGACCGAACAGGATTTTAAGGAAAAAATCGAAGATCAGTCCATTCTGGACGAACTGAAGGAATCATACCTCAATTACGCTATGAGCGTGATTATCAGCCGGGCGTTGCCCGATGTTCGCGACGGGCTTAAACCCTCGCAGCGGCGCATCCTTGTGGCTATGAACGACCTGAACCTCGGCCCCCGTAGCAAGCCCCGTAAGTGCGCCAAGATCGCCGGTGATACCTCCGGTAATTACCACCCACACGGCGAAGGGGTTGTCTATCCGACTTTAGTACGTATGGGCCAATTATGGAACATGCGACAGACACTAATCGACCCCCAGGGCAATTTCGGCTCAACCGACGGCGACCCCCCCGCCGCGATGCGTTATACCGAGGCCCGTATGACCGCTGCCGCGGCTGATATGTTGGTCGATATAAACCGCGATACCGTCGATTTTGTGCCCAACTACGATGAGACCACTACCGAGCCGGTCGTCCTGCCAAGTCGATTCCCCAATCTGCTGGTCAACGGCAGTATGGGTATTGCCGTGGGGATGGCAACCAGTATCCCACCCCATAATCCAACAGAAGTCTGCGACGCCCTGATCAAACTTGTTGACGACCCTGACTGCGGCTTTAAGGAGATTATGCAGATTATACCCGGCCCTGATTTTCCCACGGGAGGGGTAATTTGCGGCCGTGGCGGAATTATCAACGGCTATACCACCGGCCGCGGTACCCTGTCAGTCCGTGCGAAAATGCACACCGAGACCACCAAAAAAGGGAAAACGGTCATCATAGTAGATGAAATCCCCTACCAAACAGTAAAAGCACAAATCGTTACCAAAATTGCCGACTGCGTCAATAACAACGTTATTCCGGAAATCTCCGATGTCCGCGATGAGTCCGACCGTAAAGGTACGCGAGTGGTCATCGAACTCCGCCGCGACGCCGACGAACAGGTGGTAATCAACAGACTCTATCAGTACACCTCACTACAAAATACCTTCAGCATTATCAATATCGCACTGGTCAGGAACCGGCCGCTTACACTCAATATCAAACAAATGCTCCAGCTTTATCTGGATCATCGCAAAGAAGTTATCCGCCGTCGAACCAACTTTCTATTACGCAAGGCCCGGACGCGTGCCCATATCGTGGAAGGCCTACTGCTGGCCCAAAGCGATATAGACGAGATTATCCGTATTATCCGCTCATCGCCCGACGTTCCGTCAGCCAAGGCTGCCCTGATGGCCAAAGCCCTGCGATTGCGGGAGTACGAGACCATCAAACGGATTCTGCCGGAAGAATTTCTTATCGAAAAGAGCCAAAACGACCAGTTCCTCTCCGGTCCGCAGACCGACGCCATCCTGAGTATGCAGTTGCAGCGTCTGACCGGGCTGGAAGTGGAAAAACTGGCTCGCGAATACGCCAACCTTGCCGAAGAAATCACCGGCTACGAAGCCATCCTTGCCCACGAAGACCTGGTACTCGATATTATCCGCGAAGATCTTTACGAAATGAAAGAAAAGTACGGATCACCCCGCCGTACCGAAATTATCGACGAAGTAACAGACTTCAATATCGACGACCTTATCGCCGAAGAAGAAGTCGTGGTAACAATCAGCCACGACGGCTATATCAAAAGAATGCCCATAGACACCTACCGCAGCCAGGGCCGCGGCGGTCGCGGCGTCATCGGCAGCAATACCAAACAAGACGATTTTATCGAACACCTTTTTGCCGCAGGCACCCACGATTATCTCTGCTGTTTTACCAATCGCGGCCGCTGTTACTGGCAAAGAGTGTATGGCATACCCAGCCTGTCCCGCCAAAGCCGGGGCCGCAGTATTGCCAATCTGCTCCGATTAGGCAAAGACGAAAATATCGCCGAGATACTACCCGTCCGTGAGTTCGACGAACAAATGCTGGTGTTCGCCACCCAAAACGGCTATGTCAAAAAAACACCCCTGGCCGCCTTCAGTAATATTCGCCGAGTCGGTATAAACGCCATCAGCCTCAACCCCGGCGACGACGTTATCGGCACTCGTATTACCAGCGGTGATGACGAAGTAATCCTCGGTACACGCGATGGTATGACTATCCGCTTCCATGAAGACGACGCCCGCGCTATGGGACGCACGGCCCGCGGTGTCAGAGGTATCAAACTACGATCCGACGATCAGGTTGTCGATATGGTCGTGGCCAAGCCGGGATCGTCCCTGCTGACCGTATGCGAAAACGGCTACGGCAAACGCACCGACCTGAAAGACTACCGCCGACAAAAACGCGGCGGCATCGGCCTGATAAATATCAAAACCACTGAACGTAACGGCAAAGTCGTCGCCCTCAAGGCCGTTACCGACGACGATGACCTTATGCTGATCAGCGCCAAAGGCATAATCATCCGTACAGGACTCGAACAGATACGCGACATCGGCCGTAATACACAAGGTGTCCGACTCATACGCCTCGACAAAGGCGACAAACTCGTCGCCGTCGCCCGCGTTGTGAAAGAAAACGGTAAGGAAAACGGCGAAAAGGAAGACAAAAACGATGATAAATAATAGACATCGTTCCAAGATTGGTTGGTAAAGATGTGATTGGTATATATCGCAGCGAAAATCCTACCTGCGACTGATCATATCTCCGAAAGGCCCCAGCAGATCATATTTATTCTGCCATGTCGTGTACATGATACCCACAGCGCCAGGGGTTTTATCCATCGCTTCAAGCCAATCACGGGGATTCTCCAATGTATCACCGTCATAGTAGGCCCCCGCAACAGTCTTAAAACCAAGCTGTGAGAAATGCTCGAGACTTTCCCCTCGCTTTTTGTGATACCAGCAGACAATCCCCATTTCTTTCGGGATATAGTTCCATGAATTCGTAAAATCGCCATCCACGAGGTAATAATCACCGTGGGCATTCTGGTGCGGATCGAACATATCCGACCAGATAAAAACCTGCGCCTGCGGGTTCACTTCACGTAGAATCTGGAACTGCCGTGTAACACAGTCGCCGAGAATCCGGGCCATAGTCATATTGCGATTCTTGCAGGCCCGGCACGAGCCGCCGGCGCGAATCTCGTCCATACTCAGCAGATATTTATTCGGTGCCAGATATTTATGAATCAGTTTCGCCTGCCTCCGCCAAATCTCGTATAATTCAGGCTCAGACATACAAGCGGTAACCTGGCCGTTGTTGATGGCCATACCGTGATAATAACTCACTCGCAGCCGCTGGTTGTCCCTGATTCGGCTTCCAGGCAGCAGATCGATGACAGGTTCATCATGATCAAATCGAAAGTTCAGTTTCTTATCCCTGATCGGCGCAAAGTCTTTTCCCTCCTTATAAATCGTCCCCTCGGCCTCACTACGAACCGTAACCGGTGTGCCGGGCCGACGCAGAACATTCAAAAGGCCAACCTCTTCAATCCGAATATCATCCAGCCAGAATCGGCCGCCCTGCCACCCCCAAACGCCAAGATAAATCTTCAGCGATTGGCTGTCCATGCTGTTGAATCCGATCGTAATCTTACGCCAGTCGGTTGTAGATGGTACGCGCGTTTTAAATTGGGCCAATGAACGATTACCCTTAATAATGTTGCAGCCAAAACATCCCTGCGGTTCGAGATTTTCCGTCTTGATCCAGAAGGTCAGACGATAACAGCGATGCGGCTGAAGTGTTACTTCCTGCATTACCCGTCCATGGCTTTGCCGATTGTCGCTGAGATTCTCGAAGCGAAGCGATGCTTTACCTTCCTTAAAAACCCGGGTATCAACAAAGCTGACCCTCCCGGGCTTATCGTGGAAATCGTATCCCTTCACTCGCTGCCCTCGATATTCTTCAAAGCCACCATTGACGATTTTAACAGCCGGTTCCTGAACCAATCGTGCCTTCCCGTCCCGTGCAACAAACAGGGCGTCCCGGACGGGTAGGCCCGCGGCAAGGTTACGATCCTGTGCAAGTATGCTGCCGGCATATCCAACTGAAAAAATAATGGGGATGATTTCAATATTGTTTTCCCGACAAATATCCCGGACCATTTTGAGCCTGCGAAAATAGCTCGGCTGCTGCTTGTCGAGCCGATCCAGCCCACCCGAGAGTACTATCCCGTTCAGCCCGTGCTCACCGGCCGTTCGCGCAATGGCACGAATGTCTTCAACCTGCTTATCATTGCGCAAACCGCTATAGACGTAAACCCAGCGATTAGGATAAACCTTCTCCGCGGCCTGCAATTCAATTAACAACAATCCTGATAAAAACAATACTAACACTACCCGTTTCATCATTTCTTTTTCGCCTTGACATGCTAAAAAATAATTATGTCTATCCAAACAAAAGATTCTCTATCTCTTTTATGGAATCAAACACAGGTACACCACACTCCCGCAACTTTTCACGCGACTGGTGCCCGCAACTCAGCAATACACAATCGACCCCCATTGCGCAGGCCGTTTCATAGTCATGCAGCATATCGCCGACAAATAACACCTCTTGTTTTTTATAA
The DNA here is from genome assembly GCA_030640865.1 of Sedimentisphaerales bacterium. GTDB lineage: Bacteria > Planctomycetota > Phycisphaerae > Sedimentisphaerales > SM23-30 > DAOVXR01. Next base: position 6,569 of record DAOWIP010000092.1, read on the forward strand.
GGCAGTTCGTCTATCCATTTTCGGCCGTTCTCAACCTTGCTGTGGGCGTAGTAATCGTTCAGCCCGATAAGTTTTATAAACCACTGTTCAATCTGAAAATGCGCCACTGCCTCCTCTAACCGCCGCTGATGATAGGCCGAGAGTACCGAATGTGTCAGACCTGCGTCAGTCAGAGAACGTATAAATGTTTCAGCCCCTTGTCGAAGTCGGCACTGCGGAAGACACCGAACGTAGCCTTTCATATATTCATCAGCTACTTTTTCGTAAGATTCCTTCGTAAAATCAAAGCCCAGCCGGCGATAAAAATCGATTACCGGAAAACCAACATTCTCTTTGTACCGCTCTATTGTAAGTTCGGGCAGACGACGCCTTTGGAGCATACCGCTCACCACCGCCACGCACTCGTTCACATCGTCCAGCAGTGTTCCGTTCCAGTCCCATATAATATGCTTGTAGTTACCCATATATGCTATATTTATACGCAACGCGTATAGAAATTCCCGCGAGCGAAACCGTAACAGTTTGTCGTAAAGGTACTTACCCGCGTATTAACGGGAATTTTCAATCGTTAGCACTATACTGTCTTTCTATCAATACCGCCCAATGCCCCTTACCCGGTACTCGCAATGTTACCTTTTGGCCGCCCTTGACCACCCTGGCCTTTTTGCCGGAGTGCCATCGGCTTTTAGCGATGTCCAGCCATCTTATAATAAATGACCCTTTGGCCTCGGACAGGTCCAGGTCAACCGTTCCGCCGTCGGTGAAATATACCGCGTATTGTTTGCCGGGAATATAAGTCAGATAGGCTTCGTTGGTACTGCGGTTGGAGAGCAGACGGCTTTTGGAGTCCGGCACGGCATTGAAAATATCAAGCTCCGCCGTCAGCAGCCGCATACTCTTTATATGTACCTGGGCCTTTTCGCTCAAGCCCAAGCCCCAGGGTGGACGGTGGAAACGGCTGGTAGCCGAGCCGCCGATAATATTCCGCCAGAAACACTCGGTTGCATTGCGATCCGCCGCCCCCTTCCAATATCCGATGTCAGCACCGTAAATCTTGGTATAATTGATGGGTCGTGATTTGGCAGTCAGATAATGATACACGAACTGCAGATTGTCCCAGTTCTCCTGCCCCATTTTGGCGCTGTTCTGCGAGGCCTCGAAATATGAAAAAATCTCCGGCCGATCAAGAGAATCTCGCTGCTGTGGTTTCTTCAAATCGATCTCCCAGTACATCTCGGAAGTTTCAACTTTCCTTCCAGCCTCGACGGCCTTGGCCTTGATATATTCAGACCAGTACCAGCCCCATTCGGGAGAATAGCTCGGATGAATCTCGTTGGTCATACAGTAGAGCACATGGTTACACGGAAGCGTATAAGAAAGTAACTTATCCACAATTTTCTGTTGATAACTCAGCACTAAACGGTCATTGTTCAGTTTTGGCACGGTGAAAAAGAAATCGTGTTTTTTTTTGCTGATACTGCCGTAATCGTCTTTGAGAGACGTATTCGACGCGGAGTAGTTGACATTATTACCCGGCCGCAATGGATGACGATCCCAAAACCGTTTATTAAAATCATGAAAGGCCCAGACCTCGATCTGCACGATGATGTCTCGTTCGGCAGTGAGCCTTAACATATTCTCAAAGCGATTCCAATATTCATCGTTCCATTGGTTCAGGTCATACTTGCCGTTGGCACGTTTTCTGAACGGCTGAACCTCAAAACCAAAGTCTGGTCTGGAACTCATGGTATTTCGGATATAATTGCCGCCTACTGACTTCAGCAGGTCCAGGTGCTCCTTGAGGTCAGGTATCTGAAAGAGACTGTCGTCTTTCGTCCCGCCCAGCAGCAGCACCGGGTTACCCTTGTACTGCCAATAACGCGGATTCTTATGACAGGGCTGAATCCTGTCCTTATTGGTCAAGGCCGGGGCGGCGTTCTTCTGTCGGGCCATAGCCAGGCTTACCATCTGTTTCCGCTGGGTAACGCTCTGGGCGGACTTGGCCGTGAATTCAGCCGTAGCGGCAACTGACCCATTCTGGATAAACAACGTCACGTCCGTCTGGCGGGTGCCAATGACGTAGCGGCCGCCCATCCCATGACCGCGGAGTACCAGGTCCATGTCTCCGTCGGCATCCACATCGGCAATCGTCGGTCCAATCCCCATGGTCAAATCTGTTGCCAGTTGATGCTTCACCCACTCAACGCGGCCGCTGGAACGTACCAACTCTATCCAGAACACGTCGAGAGGTTCATCATTGCCGGGATCGCCGTGACGATACCTGCTCTTTCCCGCAAAGATATCCAGGTCTCCATCACCATCGATGTCGCCGTATGCCACACCATGAAGTTGGGAGGGCAGCTTCCCGGGAAGAATCTCGTGCAGCTTGAAGCTCGGCTTTTTCCCGCCCGAAGACTCAAGCCAATAGGCCCCGTAGTGATGCGCCCGTGGGAGAATCAGATCCACATCGCCATCGGCGTCCACGTCGTATATCTTGATCTGCATCGTCTCATGGCCCCGCCTTGCGGAGCCGGGCGAGGGCAGCGAATGCCTGATCCAGCCGCCACGCGCGTCTTTCTCGAACCATACGAAGTCGCTTACGATGTCCGGTCGCCCATCCTCGTTCAGGTCGCCTATTCCCAGGCCGTGCAGCGGGGACTTGTCCACGGTGGTCCAGGACCAGCTCGAAGCGTTTTCCGGATCCTGTGGGATCTCGTAGATTCGAATTCCCTTGCCGGGACAAACGTCGGAACAGACCATTTCATCTCTGCCGTCGCCATCAATATCAACGAACACAAGAACTTCAGGCCACTTGGTATCCCAGGTAATGTGGTGTTTGGTCCAGGCGCCCGTTGACGGCTGGCCGGGATTCTCGAACCAAAACAACTCGTTTTTGTTGCGGTTGTCGCTGGACCGGCGATGAGTCATCAAGTCCAGGTCCCCATCTCCGTCCAGGTCATAGGGCACGGTGAAACCGATGTCGATCGCCGTGGGCT
>DAOWIP010000555.1 GCA_030640865.1 Sedimentisphaerales bacterium
ATGTTCAGCCACTGGACGAATCAGCCGGTACGTTCCTGATGGTAACCCGACAGACTAACGTTAATAGAATTGCCGATGCCGTCAGTCGGGCCTTTCCTGTGAAGGTAAATCTCGACCTTGGCGCGGGAACCACTATGACCGCCGCAGAAGTCGAAAACGCCCTGCATCGGCAGGCGAAGGATATGGATGAGACTATTTTGGAAAAAGCCACGGTACAACCGACTGATTCGCCGGGTAAGTTTCTTATGTTGACCCGCCAGGATAGCCGCGATATTATCAGCCGTGTCCTGGATAAAGCATTCCCGCAGTCCGAAAATACTATTGAGACCCCCGTAACTTATACAATTGAGACGGACCTGATTGTCAACAATGCCGTGCGCCGGGCATTGGGCGCCAAGCTCGATACGCTGACCAGTTTGAAGCCGATCTGTATGACAGCCGAGCCGATCACTGACGAATTTATCAGCCGCAAAACATACCTCAGTGAATCAAGGGGAGGGGTTTATCTTAAGTTTGACTTTGGCGCCGGACAGGCTGAAACAGTTGCCCGTCTCAAAAAACGCCTCGAACAGAGCCGTTATAAAAGTGAATTCGAGAAATATGGTCATAATCAATTCGTATGGTTCCCACCCGACAATGGAACCGTTACGGAAGAGACGCGGCTCAATGGTATTGAATTGGCGGTAATCTCCGACGATGTGATTTACGAAGGTGAAAACGAGGAATGGACCAGCTTCACCACCAACGAAAATGAGCGTTTCAGTGAAGTTTTCAAATGGCAGACTTCGCTGCCCCGTGTAACCCAGATCGACCCATCTGTTGGCCGGAAAAGTATGAACGAGGCTATGATCGCGATGGTGATCTCACTATTGGGAATCGTGGTGTATATCTGGGTCCGGTTCGGCAATATGCGGTTCGGAATGGCGGCGGTGGCTGCCCTGGTGCATGACGTCAGTATCGCTATGGGACTGGTGGCGGCCTCGGCCTGGCTTGCCGATACACCAGTCGGCATAGCTCTGGGGATCAGGGACTTCAAGATCGATTTGCCTATGATTGCCGCGTTCCTGACCGTAATCGGTTATTCGCTGAACGATACGATTGTGGTCTTCGACCGTATCAGGGAAAACCGGGGAAAACTGGCTACACTTTCGCTGAATATTATCAACGACAGTATCAATCAAACCATCTCTCGAACACTGCTGACTTCAATGACCACCTTGATCGTACTGATGGTTATGTACGTCTGGGGTGGTGCGGGACTGCGGAGTTTCAATTACGTGATGATAATTGGCGTAATCGTGGGTACTTATTCGTCTATTGGGATTGCCGCTCCTCTGTTGTATGGAGCAAAAGCGGAACCCGGAAAATCCGGCAGTAAACCTCGAAAAAAATAATAAGTAATGGTTAATTGGTACATGTTGCGGAAGATGAGATGTAGTGTGCCACGGCTGTGTCGGCCGTGTTGTATTGCGTTCTTTACGTCGTTTCCCGGCGATATGCCAAAAGCACACGCTTTCCGCAACAGGAACTGATTCGTCATTTATTTACCTGGGAGGTCCCAGCCATGAGAAACGATCTGAAAATTGGCATTATACTTGGTGTTGTGATAGTGGCGGCGGTTATCTTTCTCGTGCTGATCAGCAGTGATAATTCCCGGACTCCACCAGGCCGAACTGACGACGTCGGCGAGTTGGGAAAGGCCCCGGTGGAAGAAACGCCGAGCATGCTCCTGCCGCCGGAAAAACCCGAACCGACAGTCATCGTACAGCCGCCCACCGACGTAGCGGAACGGCAGGATGCGATTCCTCCGCTCGTACCTGAACCGTGCGCGGTTTTGCCTGTTACCGTAGTTATACCGCCCGCGGAGCCTCAGGTCGAGCCGGAAGAGCCGAAAACAATGTATCATACGGTGGCAGAAGGCGACAGTCTCTTCAAAATCTCCGAACTGTATTACGGCCAGGGTCGGCATTGGAAGGTCATCTACAATGCCAACAAAACCATCATCAAAAACCCTGATGTGCTTCCCCTTGGCCTGAAGCTGCGTATCCCCAGCCCCGATGAAGTAGCCGACAAATACTAAAGCCGACCTCTAAAAATACCGTAGGGTGGAGCTAACAGACCCTCGCGTTAACTATGTCATTACCGCGTAGGCGTTGGGTGCCACCTTTCTGTATTCCAGAGAGGTGCTCCCGTTCAATCTCTTCTGCATTCTTCTTTTCTTCCATCTTTCTCACAACTCACAACCCACCATTCACAACTCATTTTTCATTGCTTCCTGGTACACTTTATAAGTTAATCGAGCGGTTTTATAGATGGAAAACTGCTCGGCCCGCCTGATACCCGCCTCGCGTACCTGCGGATTATCCACATCGTTCGCCAGCGACATCGCCAGCGCCGCCGTCATATCTTCCTCGGAATACGGATCAAAAAAACGTACTGTCGTGCCTGCTACTTCCGGAATAGCGCCGCCATTGGAGCAGGCAACAGCGGTACCGCAGGCCATCGCTTCAACGGCCGCGCAGCCGAATCCTTCGTACAAACTGGGCAGCACCACCAGCGAGGCAAGATTATAAAGCGCCGGTAAATCGTCGGCCGCTACCCAGCCGAGGAAGGTTACATTTTTTTTGATGCCAAGTTCAGCGGCCCGCGAAACAAGTTGGTTTGTTTGCGGCGAGAGCTTGCCCGCCAGAATAAGAGGATATGCCTTGCGTAACTCCCCAGGCAATCGGGCGTAGCTGTTGAACAGCCGAACCAGGTTTTTATGGGGTTTGTGGTTGCCGGTATAAAAGATAAAATGTTCGGATAGATTATATTTCTCGCGAATCCGCGATAGCAAGTCAGTATCGTCGATAGGGTGATGGGCGGGATCGTGGCTTTGTGGAACAACTGCTATTTTTTCGGCGGGCACTTCCAGTAGGCGGACAGCCTCGTTTTTGGTATATTCGGAAATAGCAATTACGCGTTTTGCCCGTCGTACAGCCTGCCGGGTAAGCCGATAGAAGTAAGCTCGCTTGACTGCCGAGCAATATCCGGAATCGCTTAGTGGATAGAGATCATGCAGGGTAATCACTATCGGCACACGTCGCAGCCCTAACGGCAGATCAAAATGGGGATAATGATAAAGCTCTGAGGTATCTTGAAAACGGAGAAACTCTATATGGTGACGCAGAGATAATATTGGTGCACGCACTGAACGAAGTTCTATGTTCCCCTGACACTCCGGCGGCACGAGAGAATACAGTCCGCGAATAATCTCCTGCTGATGTGGACACCACCGATTGTGATACAGCACCCAATGATTATCCGGGTATTCCAGCGGAAGTGTGGTAATGAGACGCCTGACATAGACCCGACCCCCGCCGGGCAAATGGGCAAAACGCAGATCAAAACTGATTTTCATACCGCCAATTCGTCCCTGACTAACAAGCCATAAGCGATATCTCTGTAGTAAAAAAATCTCTTGGGCGGCACCTTTCTGCGCAGCAGAGAGGTGTTTTCCCTCGTTTACAGTTTTTGTCCTGTAAACTCGTAACTGCCGCTTGTTCGCAGTCCCAACGGCTGTCCCAAAATCTCGGCCATCACAATCGCCTGTGCTGCTGTATCCCTGTCTCGCAGCACCTGTTGCAAAGGCTCAATAGCCGGCACCCGCGTCACCGCTGTTGTCTTTTTCTCTCCGCGTGAAGTACGCCGCAATTGAGTGGCCTTACGAGTGGCAATCATCTGTCTTTTTGCCGCGACTTGGTCGCTGGCGATTTGTCCGGCCAGGGCCGCCGCGGCCGCGTACTTTGGCGGCCTGCTTACCGGGCGTTTCTGAACAACGGGCCGGACGGCTGGCGGCGCCATCCTTGGTTGCCTTGTTACTTGTGGTCCCGCGGGTCTGCGGGCCTGGAGAACCGGCCTTTCAGGTCTTTCAACACTTGGTATTGGCTTGGAGGGCTGTTGAATCGGTCTTGGGGATTGTTGAATCGGTTTATGGTCGCTTCGCTTTCGCGCATAGCTCGGCAGCGTTCTGGTCTGCTGCCGTGGCGGTGTTGGCGTCGGCCGTGATGGTGGCGGACTCTTTTTACTTTGCCTTTTCTTGAGCAAACCACCGAGCGTGTACAAAATCACCAGGATCAGCATCGGCCACAATCTGCGCCATTGTTGCCCATCCTCATCGGGCAGTTTTGGTATGCCTGCCAAAATATCTGATAGTTGCCGCCACATAGTACTTACTCCACACACTCTTCCACTCTTCTACTTCTTCACCCGTTCACCCATTCACTCTTCTACTCTTTTTCTTCCGCCCCGCCTCGGCCGATGGAGTCTCTCATATCTGTATCGGACTTGATATTTTTCATGCGGTAATAGTCCATAATCCCCATATTACCACTGCGGAACGCCTCTGCCATTGCCCTGGGCACTTCCGCCTCGGCGAGCACAACCTTGGCCTG
>DAOWIP010000396.1 GCA_030640865.1 Sedimentisphaerales bacterium
AAATAGAAGAGAAGAAGTAGCCACGGATTACTTGGGGCGGCCTTCGGCCGCAACCAAAACGTCCCCAAAGGTTATTGGAAAAGTGCAGTTGACATACGATCAGTGTTTGCCGAAAAAATCTTCCTTTTTCGGTGCTCCGATATTTGACTTTTTTTGATTTTTACAAGAAGGGCTGTTCAGCAGGTGAAAGCAACAAACTGCAAAGCAATGATATTTCATATTATCAAGTATTGTATATAATCTTTTGGTCATACTTAACTTGCTTTCACCTGAAAGTTAATTATTGAGTAAAAACAAAAAAAGTAAAATTCTCCACCCCGAAAAAGAGTATTTTTTCTCGGTCTTTTCCGGTCTAATGATTGTCAGTGAATGAATGATAAGACACAAAGATGACATCAAGTTGGTGCGGCTCATATTAGGCTGCAAAATGTTGTCTCATAAAAGCTTACGACGAATGGAAAAAATCTTCACGCATAAAAAACAAAGAATTGAAGAATTGTATTACAGAGTTCACAGAGATTTATAATTTCTTTTCTCTGAGTTCTCTGAGACCTCTGTGGCTAATACAAATTCCTATACCATCAAGATAAAGTTTGAAGAATAAGGGATATCGAATATTATGCAGATAATGAGTCGAGCGGAATTTAAGGGACTGGCGAAGGAGTATCCCTACTATAGAAAACGCTGGCATTATTTTAAGAAGGTTATCGACATTCTACAAGAGACATCATTCAAGAGTTGTCTGGAATTAGGTCCCTACAAGAGGCCAATAGTACATGGTTGTGATGTGATCGACATCAGAAAACACCTGGATAATCTGACCTACAGGCATGACGCCACAAAGATTCCATGGCCCATCGACGATGCTAAATATGACCTGTTTATCGCCTTGCAGGTATGGGAGCATTTGCAGGACAAGCAGCAGGATGCGTTCAGAGAGGTTATGCGAATCGCGAAAAAGGCCATACTGAGCTTCCCACTGAACTGGAATTTTGCCGGAGATATGCATAACGGCATCACAGAAAAGAAGATTTCCGAATGGACACTGAATATCGAACCAACCAGGAAAATCAAAGCGGTAAAGTGGCATTTATCCGTACGGCATCCTGTCAAAAAATTCAGTCGCGCAAGACTAATCTGTTTGTACGAGTTTTAACCGAATGATAAACAAAGAACACACCATTAAGATAAGTGTAGTTATGCCGGCATACAATATTGAGGGGTATATCGGCAGGGCGATAAAAAGCGTATTGGCTCAGACGCGGCCGGCAGACGAGATAATCGTGGTCGATGACGGCTCAACGGACGGCACAGCCGCGGAGATAAAAAAGTTCGGCGAGCAGGTTCGATATATTCATCAGGAAAACGCGGGGCTGGCCGGGGCACGGAACACCGGCATCAAAGCAGCCCACTACGAATGGATCACCTTTCTGGACGGAGACGACGAATGGCTGAGCGAATATCTCGAGCAGCAAACCAAACTCCTGCAACGTAACCAGGATTTAAGGTGGTCCTACAGTAATTTTATCTGCTGTCTCTGCAATGAAAAGCGGCGTGGAGCTAAACTGGAACCACGTAAGGCAAAGGCACTTTTGGAAGGAAAGGAATATTTTGATAATTATTTTTTAGCCTCCCGAAATAAAGCCAGCGCTTGTGCCAATACCACGCTTATCCGGCGTGAGGTGTTTGAGCAAGTGGGTTTCTTCAGAGAAGATCAGACCTTTGCCGAAGACGTGGATATGTGGTGGCGGATTGCTTTTCGCTGTCCGAAAGTAGGGTATGTAGCTGAGCCGCTGGCGATTTATCACATGGTTCGGCCGGGAACCCTTACCGAAAGTTTTCAGCACTCCACAGTATCAATATTAACAGGACTGCTGGAACGACATCTTAAAACGGCAGCCGAACACCATCAGTTGGAACAATTCGAATCACTGGCCTCGGACCTGGTAACATCGTGGATACGCGCCCTGCTGTTCGAGGACAACGCGGCGGCGATACAGAATCTTCTGGAACGGTTCGGCTATCTGGTGAAGCCGGGCTTCAGGGCTATGGTGCGATTGCTGATTGTATTTCCACGGTTGACCGCAGGGTGCTGTCATACGATTTCACGAGTGGTCAGGTTTTTTAAACTAAGGCGACGGATAATACGGCGGCCTGCGAGAAGTAGAGGGTAGAGAGTAAAGAGTAGAGAGTGAAGGCGGG
>DAOWIP010000553.1 GCA_030640865.1 Sedimentisphaerales bacterium
CGTTTGTGCAACCCCTCACACGTCAGCAGAGTATTCTCCTGCGCCCCACCCAATATCATCCGAGTTATAATATGAACAATTTTCAATACTTCACCCACTGTAAGCATAATCCATTAGCCGGTGCCATCGGCCCTGCCGCGTCGCGGTCTTTTGCTGAGAGTATCTCATGTATGCAATCAGGCGATCTGTGCCCGCGGCCGATGTCGAGAAGCGTCCCGACGATATTGCGTACCATGTGATAGAGAAAGCCGCTACCTTCAAGGTCGAAATAAATATAGTGATATTTCCGCCATACCTGACAGCGATATAACGTGCGAACCGTGCTTTGCCGTTTTTGGCCGGTTGGGGTAAAGCTGGCGAAGTCGTGTTCGCCGACCAGCATTGCCGCCGCGGTTTGCATCGTCGGCGCATCGGATGTGTGATAATATTGGTAGCAGAACGGCCGTACCTGGATGGGAATCTCGTAGTTGTTGAATACGGTATAGCGATAGAGTTTGCTGCGGGATGAGATAATCGGATCGAAGTCATCGCTGACGTCTTCGGATCTGATAACACGGATGTCGGCAGGCAGGTGTCTTGTAATGATACGGTACATTTTTTCTGTGGGGATAGGGCTATCGGTAAAAAAATTAGCCACCTGCCCGGCTGCGTGGACACCGGTATCGGTCCTGCCCGAACCACGAATATTTACACTATGACCCAGTGCCCGCTCAACGGCCTCCTCCAGAACTTGCTGCACCGTTGTAATGCCTTTTTTCTGCCGCTGCCAGCCGTGATAGCCGCCTCCATAATAGCTTATGGTCAATTTGACGTTTCGCAAAAAACCCGCCTCCTGCCTATACTGTCATTTCGACCGAAGTAACGCAAAGTACCCTTACATTCTTATACCCTTATACCCATACACCCATACACTCATATACCCATACACTCACTTAGCCAGATATTCCGCTATTTGTACAGCGTTCAGTGCCGCTCCTTTACGGAGTTGGTCGCCGGCGACAAAAATATTGATCCCGTGCTGATCGGACAGTGATTCGTCCTGACGAATGCGTCCGACGAGGATGTCGTTCTGTCCCATAGCGTCCAGCGGCATAGGGAAATAATTATTTTCCCGGTCGTCAACAATCTGTATGCCGGGTGCCTGGTGCAGCAGATCGACTACTCGCTCAACAGGCATAGGATTTTCGAATTCGAGGTTGATGCTTTCGCAGTGCGCCCGTAAGACCGGTACGCGGATACAGGTACCGGTTATGGCGATGGAGTTATCGTTAAAGATTTTATGGGTTTCGTGCACGAGTTTTGTTTCTTCGACGTTATATCCGTCTTCGCCGATCTCGCTGTCGTGGCTGAATACGTTAAAGGCGCATGGATGCTGAAAGGCCTGCGGATGGAGTTCTTTTCCTTCGAGCGCATCGCGAACCTGGCTTTTGAGTTCTTCCATCGCCTGCCAGCCAGCCCCGCTGACTGCCTGGTAGGTGCTCACTATCATTCGTCTGACCGGATTGGCCTGGTGTAGTGGCCAGACCGGTACGATCCCGATGATTGTCGAGCAGTTGGGATTCGCGATAATGCCCTTATTGGGATAAATCGTGTCGGAATTGATCTCCGGAATCACCAGTGGCACATCGTCTTCCATACGGAACGCCGATGAGTTATCGACTACCGTGCAGCCCCGCTTGGCCGCGGCCGGGGCGAACTTTTTGCTTATCGAGCCGCCCGCTGAGAACAGGGCGATATCCGTATCTTCAAAGCTGTCCTCGGTCAGTTCCTCAATGATATATTCCTGACCCATAAATGTCATTTGCTTACCGGCTGATCGTGAAGATGCCAGAAACTTGTATTCCGTGGCGGGAAAGTTTCGTTCTTCCAGGATCGTCAGAAACTCCTGTCCCACCGCGCCGGTAACTCCTGCAATTGCAACTTTAAGCGACATAATTATTTACCTTCCTTTTTAAAGCAATACTTATTTCAATTTTTCATCTAATATTTCCCCGACGATTTTCGGGTTGGCCTGTCCTTTGCTTTTTTGCA
>DAOWIP010000262.1 GCA_030640865.1 Sedimentisphaerales bacterium
ACGTCTTTGTAGGGCGTATAACTTCCCTTGGAATAGTTGCCGGCGGTGTTCTGTTCGCCTATTGGCTGCCGGGGGTGGTGAAGGGACTGGAGATATTCTGGAAGATTGCGCCGATGATGGGGATTGTCTTCTGGCTGGGGCTGTTCTGGCGACGGACGACGGTGGCGGGCGCCTGGGCAACTACACTGACTGGATTCGCTATTTGGCTTATAACCACACGCGCATTCTTTATCTCATTTATGGCCGATTTCCCCGGCGCCGAATCGCTACGGTTTGTATTTGAAAAAAACGGCGTTCCGGAAATCTATTTACCCTGGCAAATGATTTTTTACCTATCAGGCGCAACGCTGACAGGGATCGTCGTCAGCCTGTTCACCAAAGGTGTCTCGGAAGAAAAACTGGACAGTTTCTACGCCCTTGTTCGCACTCCTGTCAAGGAAGGCGAGAAGATACCCGCTCCCTGTATGCTGCCAACAGACGTGGTTGTACCACCCAAACGGAAAATCTTCCCCAACAGTAACCTGGAGTTGCTGGTACCCAGTACTCAGTCAGTGCTGGGGTTCCTGGCTGGCTGGGTCCTGGTGGCAGCGATAATTTATGTTGTGTTTCTCATTACACAATGAGGATATACCGAAAGAGTAAGATATGACGCCGAAAGAACGGATTTACGCAACCTTGAAAGGCCAGCCGATTGATCGGCCGGCGGTAACGCCGATTTTTATGGCCTGGTCGGCAAATTATATCGGGCGCAACTACAGGGACTATTACCTGAACGATGATGTTCTGGTACAGTCGCAGGCGGCAGTGGTGCGGGCGTTTAACCTGGACCAGATCAGCACAATCAGTGATCCGTGGCGTGAGGCGAGCGGCTATGGAATGGAATTCGACTATCCCGCAGACGGGGTTGGGATACCCAAAGAACATCTCATCACGGACCCTGAAGATTTGACAAAGATTAAGCCTCTTGATATCGAGGCATGCGACCGGATGAAACAACGCGTCCGAAGCGTGGCCACAATGGCAGCTGAGTTCGGCCAAACCCACAGCGTGCTGGGCTGGGTGGAAGGCCCGATCGCGGAATACGCGGACCTGCGGGGAGTCTCTGAAACTATGATGGACCTGATCGACAAACCGGAAGCGTTTATGGAGGCCGGCGAGGTGCTTGTGCAAAATGCTGTTTCGTTTGCCGCGGCACAAATTCAGGCCGGCGCGGATATGATCGGCGTGGGTGACGCCGTAGCCAGTTTGGTCGGACCGGAACTGTACGAAGAGTACGTCCTGCCGCTGGAAAAAATGCTGTTTGACGGTATTCATAAAGCAGGCGGGGCAGTGAAACTTCACATCTGCGGCAATATCAGTAACATCGTGAAATACATGGCCCGGAGCGGCGCCGATATTATCGATGTGGATTGGATGGTCTCGCTCGAACAGGCTCGCCGCGACGTGGGGCCGGATATTACCTTATGTGGTAATTTTGATCCTGCGGGCGTCCTGTTACGGGGTACGCCGGAAGAGGTGGCACAGGCGGCACGGGAATGCATTCGGGAAGCCGACGATAACTTTATCTTAATGCCGGGCTGCGAAGTACCACCGGCCACCCCGGAAGAAAATATCCGGGCATTCTGTCCCTGCAAAGGGTGTCTGATTCAGGAAGAATTAAAGTTAAGGTAACTTTTTTTTTTACTTTTTTGAGGATAAAATCATTGCTTCAGATGGCTAAAATGTTACAGTATATGGGTGTATGAGATACAACAAAGCCATTGTAGTATAAAAAGAGAATGTTATGAGTAACGGGATAACTCGGCGAAGTTTTATGAAGCGGGTTTCCACAACGATGATCGGCGCGGTGAGCGTTCCTTATATCGTGCCTGCCAACGTATTTGGCGCGAAGGCGCCAAGCAATAAAATTGTCATGGGCTGCATCGGGATGGGCGGCCGAGGCCAGAGGATCGCAAAGAACTTTATGAATGAGCCTGATACGCAGATAGTTGCGGTGTGCGATGTCGATGCCAAACATTATAGCACGGCGCGGGACTATGTGAACAAGGCATACGGCAATAAAGATTGCGCCACATACGGCGATTTTCGCAAAATGTTGGCAGGCCAAAAACTCGATGCCGTTAGCATCTGTACGCCGGATCACTGGCATGGGTTGATCTCGATTGCGGCGGCCAGGGCCGGATGCGATATCTACTGTGAAAAACCGCTGACTAATACGATTGCCGAAGGTCGGGCCGTGTTTGACACGGTTCGTCGCTACGGGCGGATACTACAAACGGGCAGCCACGAGCGTTCGCGGCAAAAGGCGCGTTTTGCCTGCGAGTTGGTACGCAACGGGCGGGTGGGCAAGGTACACACTATACAAGTGAACCTGCCCTGTACCGAAAAGCACCATCTGGCCATTATCAACGACAAAGAGAAACACCCGATTGTACCGGTACCGGAAGGTTTCGATTACGATTTCTGGCTCGGGCATACGCCCTGGGAACCCTACACTCCCAAGCGCTGTCACTTCTCGTGGCGGTTCATTATGAATTACGGCGGCGGCGAGATGACCGACCGTGGGGCGCATGTAATCGACCTGGCCCAACTGGGTAACGACACAGACAATACCACGCCCATTGAACTGGAAGCCAGCGGTGAACGGCCCCACAGCAGCCTGTTTAACACCTTCTTTAACTTTACTTTCAAATGCAAATATGCCAATGGAGTACAGATGATCGGCACCAGTGATGGACCACGTGGAGTAAAGTTTATCGGCGACAAGGGTTGGATATTCATTCACGTACACGGCGGCCATCTCGATGCGGAGCCGAAATCTCTGCTGAAGGAAAAAATCGGACACGAGGAGATTCAGTTGGGCCGCAGTTCGGGGCATCAGCGTAACTTCCTCGATTGTGTCAAAACACGACAAAAACCGTTTGCTTCAGTGGAGGTGGGCCATCATACGGCAGTTATTTGTCATCTGTTGAACATCTCCATGCAGATAGAACGGAAAATCAAATGGGATCCCAGGCGAGAACAGATTATCGGCGACACCGAGGCCAACAGTATGCTGGCCCGGCCCATGCGCAGTCCATGGCAGTTATGAATTTGACAACAATCGGCGAAACGCGTAAAATCAGCTCGAATTATTATAGTTAAACTACCGGTACTGCCGGTGGCCGTTGAACATACCCCAAAACACTCACACGGAGGATTTATAATGGTAAAAAGATTAAGCATTTTGACGTTGCTGGTTATGTTTCTGGGACTGTCGGCGGGACTCAGTTCCGCTCAGGACCCATTCGTTTATACGCCTGCTATGACCGAGGCGCATACGAAGCTGGTCAGCCGTAGTCCTTATGTTACTCCCACTCCCAGTTGTAAAGCCTCTCTGGCGATTGACCCGAAAGGGCCGCTGGCCAAATTCGTGGTCGGCACCAGTGCCGGGCACGCTTCCGACCCGTTCATCCCCCGACACAATCTTTATGCCTACAAGATCACTGACCCTTCCGCCAGAGGGCCTAAAAAGACAGTGCTCATCCAAACAGGCAATCACAATATCGAAGCAACCGGTAGCTGGTCTTTTCAGGGGATGGTGGATTTTCTGTTAAGCCCCGATCCAAGGGCCGGCTGGCTGCGTCGCCACGGGGAGTTTTATGTCTATCCGCTCGTCAACCCCGACGGTCGTTTCATCGCCAAGGGCCGCGGCAATCTGGAAATGCTCGAAAAAGGCATTTTATCGGGAAGCGGCAAATTAGACCACAATCGGGTTTGGAACAGGCAGGGGCAGGGCTTGTCCACCATCGACGCCCTGGCCGCCGCTATGCGGAAAGATACCGGCCGAAAAGTCGATTATTATTTCGATTTTCATGATGGTAAAGAATTTAAAGTCCCCTTTTTCTATACAGTACCTGATTTAATGGACAGTTCCTTTTCCCAGGCCATGATCGCGCTTGATGTGGAGATTGCCCCGAAAGCATCGGACGGCGATCCGGGCATGGGACGTATATGGAGTATGACTAAAGAGGGATTAAACAGCAAATTCGCATGTACGCCTGAGGGTGCTCCCAGCCATCCCGGCTTAAATGTCGATATGTGCATTAGCTGGGGCCGATATTATGGTGTTGCCCTTTATAATACACTCATCAACGAGTTAGACGCATTTGTTTACAGCCCCGCTATAACCGAAGAGCATACGCAAATTGTGGCCCGGAGCCCCTACGTTACTCCAACCCCAAGTTGTAAAGCGGCCCTGGCACTGGACCCGAAAGGCCCGCTGGCCAAATTCGTAGTCGGCATCAGTGCCGGGCACGCTTCCGATCCGTTCATCCCCCGACACAATCTTTATGCCTACAAAATCACCGATCCATCTGTCAGGGGGGCCAAAAAAACAGTACTCATCCAGACAGGCAACCATAATGACGAACCGACCGGCAGTTGGGCCTTTCAGGGGATGGTGGATTTTCTGTTAAGCTCTGACCCCAAAGCCGCCTGGCTCCGCCGCCACGGGGAGTTTTATGTCTATCCGCTCGTTAATCCCGACGGTCGCTTTACCGCCAAGGGACGCGGCAACCCGGAAATGATCGACGAAGGCATCCTCCCGGAAAGTGGTAAGTGCGATCACAATCGGGTCTGGGACAGGCAAGGCGAGGGGCTTTCTACCATTGACGCCCTTGTCATCGCAATGCAGCAAGATACCGGCAAAAAAGTTGACTATTACTTCGACTATCATTGCTGCGGCGGCCATTTCTTTACTGTACCCGAATTGATAGATTGCCCATATTGCCGGGCTATGATCGAGCTTGATGTGGGGATTCCTCCGAAAGCATCGGATGGCCATCACGGCATGGGCCGTATCTGGAGTATGACCGAAGATGGATTAAATGCCAAATACGCCTTTACTCCCGAACTCAATGGCGACACAGTAATTCACTGTCTGAATGTGGGTCGAAATTACGCGATCTCTCTTCACAATACACTCAACGCACCTGTTGTCGAGAAAGAGCCGGCGCTCATAACGACGCATTAGCCGGATATGTTACTTTTTAATCCACCGGCTCTGCCTGCGAGGATATTAAGCGGTCCTGTAAAAAAAAGGACTGAAGCAGAAATCATCCGCCTCAGTCCTCTGTTACTACAAGCATAGTGCTTGGTGTGGACTTGGTTTATAGTTGTTTGGTGAATATATACTGCTTACACATCCACTCCGTACATTCATACACTCATTTACACCATTCGGCGTCTGCGAAGGTAACCGACCAGCATAGTACCCAGCGAACCCAGCAGTATCGCGCCGGGTGCCGGTACCATAACCAATTGATCCTGTTTTTTGCAGGTCATATCGGGGTCGCCATATACATTCATTATCCGGACATTACCGATACCCTGTCCGGCGTTCTGCTCGGCGTCTGTGAGAAAGGTGTCCATTAGTGTACCGCTCGTCCAGAACTTGGATTCCTCTTCTTCGAGAACCCAGATAACGTGCTGAAGTGCGTTGGCGGAAGCGACCCGTCCGTCTCCAGGCGTATAGTCATAACCGACGAGATTACCGGTAATAAACTGTTTGTAAAGATAGGCGGTCCTCCGATCAAGCGGATCGGGATGTCCGCCGCCAATGCCGCCGTTGTCCGCCGCGGTGGAAATCTTCACATAATAGGTTGTGTCGAACCCGATATATTCATTCTTTTCCACGCAGAATGTCTCGAATATTCCGTCGGTCGGGTCGAGACTCGTCGGCATAGACGACCATCCCGACAAAGGCGTGATGTTGAATTCCCCTCCGCCGGTATCGCCGTAACTGTTGCCGAACTTAACGGTCATATTCGCCGCGGCTGGCACCGAAAACATAACTGCCATCAGGATTGCCAAGACTACTTTTTTCATTACATTATTCATCTTCATTTTCTCTTTCTCCTCCGGTTCAAACATTGATGTACGTCCACACAACATACTGTTCGAGTTGGAATGAATCGCAAAGGCCAAACCACCGGCACGAGTGGGTAGTTGCCGATAATATTTTCTATAACTTCCTGAAAGCAAAAAGGTTACAGAACAAGTGGGGGCTGCGCCGGTTATAGGGATTTCAGAGACTCGTCTTGTGAGGGCAACACCACGATATGCCCGACATAACAACGATATACTAACTCCGGATAGATAAAGAAGTTAGGAAAAGACCGTGATGTTGTTTTCCTGAAACAAATTTGCTTTGTCTTCAGTAGAGTGAACGTATAAAATATTCCCGTGTCGGACAGAAGGAGATTATTGATATTAT
>DAOWIP010000532.1 GCA_030640865.1 Sedimentisphaerales bacterium
AACGAATGTTCCATTGCCAAATCCTGTCCCTCCGACGCCTTCCAGCGTGTGCCCGCGGATCAACCCTATTTACTTAAGGAAGTGGAACAAAGCTAATGATGAGGCTCTCTCACATCCTGCTATGTGTGCTATGCACAACCCTTCTACTGTATGCCTCCGGAGCCGCTTTCGGTGCGGAACGCTTTCCACCGCCGCAGTTCGAGAGTGGCCACGAACTACCACTGACCATAACACCACCGCCACGTTCACCGACTTATGAATTGATTGATATGGCGGTACTGCTGGGGGCTTTGTCGCTGGCATCCTGGTTAGCCTTGAAAAAACGATCACGACGAGGGATTTTTTACCTGACAATTTTTTCTCTCGTATATTTCGGCTTTTGGCGCAAGGGTTGTGTTTGTCCGATCGGAGCTATTCAGAATGTTACACTGGCACTGTTCGATTCCGGTTATGTCATTCCTGTATCGGTGATCTTCTTTTTTGCGTTGCCGCTGGTATTTACCTTATTTTTCGGCCGAACATTTTGCGCGGCTGTCTGTCCATTAGGCGCCATACAGGACCTTGTTCTAATACACCCTCTACAATTGCCCCGTTGGCTGGAGTATCCTCTGGGGCTACTGGGTTATGTGTATCTCGGTGCTGCGGTACTCTTCGCCGCCACCGGCAGTGCGTTTATTATCTGCCAATATGACCCTTTTGTCGGCTTTTTTCGACTGAGCGGGAGTTTGGAAATCCTGATTATGGGTGTTTGTTTTTTATTGATCGGGTTGTTCATCGGACGGCCGTACTGCCGTTTCTTCTGTCCTTACGGCGCGATATTGCGTATCCTTTCATGGTTTTCCAAATGGCGAGTTACTACTACGCCGGACGAATGTATTCAATGCAGATTGTGCGAGAACGCCTGTCCTTTTGGCGCGATTCAGGCTCCTTATACCGCACCGGCACCGAGCAATTATCGCACCGGCAGAATAAAATTATTAGTCCTGACAATCTTATTTCCATTTGTAATTATTGCCTTCGGCTGGGCGGGAACCCAGCTCGCTCCGACATTCTCGCGAATGAATAGCAGGGTTCGCCTGGCCGAGCGAATACACCTCGAAGAAACCGGTCGTGTCGAAGATACTATCGACGAAAGCGATGCGTTTCGGGCAACTGGCCAACCAATCGGGGAATTATATGATGAAGCCATCCTGATTGGAAAACAGTTCACACGAGGCTCGATGTTCTTTGGTGTATTTGTCGGTCTGGTGGCGATGCTTAAGTTGACTGCACTTACTACCAGGCGAACACGAATCAACTTCGAACCTGACCGCAGCCGTTGCTTTGCCTGCGGACGATGCTTCGATTATTGCCCGCGTGAGCGCGCCAGAGGCGAGTTAACGTGTGGGTCAAAGCCCCACCCTACAGGATAATATGGACCAGAAAGAAACATCACAATACAACAGCAATCCCGACAATGCCATCAGGGACCAGGTTCGCTATCGGACCGCAGTGAGAACGGCCATAGTTGCCGGCCTTTTTTCGGCTATTGTCTGCGTCTTACTCCTGTCGAACCATTTCCGAACGAGTTTCTCCGGCCCATTGGAATCGGAAGAATTGGTCAGGCTGAAAACGCTGCTCCTGGAAAACACGAAAGACGAAAACCTCAAAAATAGAATTCGTGAACTCGACTCACATCTTAGAAACGAATATTTCCAGCGTCAAAACTATTCCAGGTGGGGCAGCTACTTATTGATAGGCGGGATCATCATCTTTTTGATCAGCGTCGCGAAGGCCATCGGCTACCGGAAAATATTTTCCGCGCCCCAGAGTATTTTCAATTACCAGATTGCCACTGAACGAAACGCCAATCTCGCTTTCCGGTCGGTAATCATTATGATCGCAGTTCTCGGTGCGGTGACCTTGCTGACTATAACCTCGTCGCAAAATTTAACCTTTACCGCCGGCGTGGAACCGGAACAGATTACCAACATTTGGCCGCGATTTCGCGGTCCCGACGGCCTTGGCATCTCGACATACAAAAACATACCCACCCGGTGGAACGGCAGTACCGGCGAAAATATCCTCTGGAAAACCAAAATCCCGCTGCCGGGCGAAAATTCCCCGATAATATGGGGGAATAAAATCTTTCTGACCGGCGCAAATGAAAAAAAACGCGAAGTGTACTGCCTTGACGCCGAATCAGGAAAACTCCTTTGGCAAAAAGCCGTCCCCACGCTCCCACAGGCCGCTTCCGAGCCGCCGGATGTTATGGAAGACACGGGCTTCGCCGCCCCCACCGCCGTTACCGACGGACAGCGGATATATGCCATTTTTGCCAACGGAGACGTCATCTGCCTGAATTTCACGGGAAAAATCATCTGGGCCGGAAATCTCGGTATCCCTGATAGTATTTATGGGTATGCCACTTCCCTCGTTATGTATCAAAATCTGCTGATAATTAAATACGATCAGGCCACCGACGAAGACGGGCTGTCAAAACTGTTGGCCCTGGAGGGTTCTTCCGGCAAAACGGTCTGGGAAGTAAAAAGACCAGTGGCGAATTCATGGTCAACACCCATAATTATTAACGCGGACACACCGGAAAAAGCCCGGCTGATTACCTGTGCCGATCCATTAGTAATTGCCTATGCACCGGATACAGGTGCCGAAATCTGGCGGGTAAAGTGCATGTATGGCGATGTGGCGCCTTCGCCGGTATATGCCAACGGCCTGGTTTATGTCATAAGGCCAAACGAGGAACTGATCGCCATACGCACCAATGGCCATAACGATGTTACTGATAGTCATATTGCCTGGCGGGGCGAAGAAGGCATTCCCGATATCGCCAGCCCACTAACCAACGGTAAAATCGTGCTTTTATTAAGCGGCGGCCTGATAACCTGTTATGACGCGGAGAACGGAACTCATCTTTGGGAAAAAGAATTGGAAATGGATTTCAATGCGTCGCCCAGCCTTGTGGGTAACAGAATTTATCTGATGAATACAAAGGGTATAATGTTAATTATCGAAGCCGGACGCGAATTCAGAGAAATTACCAAATGTCCGCTTGGAGAAAACGTAAATGCCTGCCCGGCATTCGCCGACGGCCGTATATACCTTCGCGGGAAAAAACATTTATTTTGCATTAGCGAAAAGTAGAGACGCAGTATTATATGACTGATTTAGACCTGACATTTGTCGATCAAACAATACAAAAACTCGGGCGAGAACCGTCGGAGTTGATCCCCATATTACAAGCGATTCAGCGGCACTATCGCTATCTTCCCGAGCCGGCCCTGCGACGTGTGTGCGAAATCACCCAAATTACTCCGAAGGCGATCACAGGCGTATCAACTTTTTACAGCCAGTTTCGCCATAGTCCGGTAGGACGTCATATAATCAATATCTGCAAAGGCACAGCGTGTCATGTTATGGGAGCTGATTTAATTTATGATGCTTTCTGCCGGCATCTTAATTTACAGGAAGGCGATGATACCGATGTCGATGAGTTATTTACGGTTCAAAAGGTGGCTTGTCTGGGCTGTTGCAGTCTGGCTCCGGTACTCCAGATAGATGAGATAACCTACGGCCACCTGACCGCCGAGATGGTCCCGAACGTTTTACGTGATTTTCTGGAAATGACAAAGAAAGGCACAATCTCATCGTTCAGGAAATCTGATTTGTTCAACAAGGAGGGCCTGGGTGAAATCCGTCTCGGCTCGGCCACGTGTTGTCTCGCACGAGGCAGCGGTGCGCTGTATAAGGCTTTCCAACAAGCCTTGTCCGAAACCAGGGTTCCGGCCTTCGTCAAAACCGTAAGCTGTCTCGGCATGAGTTATTGTGCGCCGCTGGTTGAGATCGTGCTGCCAAACAGCGATCTGCCCGACAAAAACACTTTTTTTTACGCCGGGGTTCAGCCGGAAGACGCAAAGGCAATTATTTTACGTCATTTCAGACCACCCGGAACAGTTCGTAAAATTATAAACGTTGCCTCGCAAGCAATGGACGCAATACTGACCGATGCGTCATGGCCGCCGGTGGAACGCCGCCTAATCGACTTGCGTAAAAAACCCGCGGCTGCTTTTCTCAATCAACAAAAACACATCGCCACGGAATATTGCGGGCAACTCACCCCGGTCGATATCGAAGAATACGCCGCGTTCGATGGTTTCAAGGCCCTGAAACATTGTCTGCGGGAACTTTCGCCACAGGAGGTAATCGAACAGGTTCGAATCAGCCGACTGCGGGGCAGGGGCGGGGCAGGCTATTCCACAGCGGCCAAATGGTCCTCCGCTCGCGAAGCCAGAGGCGACAAAAAATACATAATCTGCAACGGCGACGAAGGCGATCCCGGGGCTTTTATGGATCGATCTATTCTGGAATCATATCCCTATCGTGTTATCGAAGGTATGATAATCGCCGCTTATGCTGCTGGAGCCGATGAAGGGTATTTTTATATTCGTGCCGAATACCCGCTGGCGATTCGGCAGATCAGAGAAGCCCTGCGTCAATGCGAAAAAAAACAATTATTGGGCGAGAATATTCTCAATAGCGGTTTTAATTTAACGCTCCATATAATGGAAGGAGCCGGAGCGTTTGTATGCGGCGAGGAAACGGCGCTTTTGGCATCGATCGAAGGCCGCCGGGGTATGCCCCGCCTGCGCCCACCATACCCGACCCAAAGCGGCCTGTGGAAAAAACCAACCCTGGTCAACAATGTGGAAACGTATGCGATGGTACCGTGGATCATGCGCCACGGAGGTAATGCCTTTGCCACGCTGGGAACCGATGTCAGCACGGGAACCAAGGTTTTCGCACTCGCCGGCAAAGTGGCGCGGGGTGGGCTAATTGAGGTGCCGATGGGGATTTCCCTGCATGATATAGTTGAGGACATCGGGGGTGGGATCACCGCCGGCAAACGACTCAAAGCGGTACAGATCGGCGGTCCATCCGGAGGATGTGTTCCCGCTGAATTAGCCCGTGTCCCCGTCGATTACGAAGCACTCACCGATGCCGGGGCAATAATGGGTTCCGGCGGACTGGTCGTATTGGACGAGACTGATTGCATGGTCGATATCGCCCGATATTTTCTCGAATTCACTCAAGACCAATCGTGCGGTAAATGTACTTTCTGCCGGATCGGTACGCGGCGGATGCTGGACATACTCGAGAGGCTATGCGAAGGCGAAGGCCGGAAAGGCGACCTGGAAGAACTGGAGGAACTGGCCCTTGCAGTCAAAAAGGGGAGCCTATGTCAACTCGGAGGAACCGCTCCCAACCCGGTGCTTTCCACTCTAAAATATTTCCGCGATGAATATGAAGCGCATCTGCAAAAAAAATGTCCCGCCGGAAGCTGCAAGGCCCTGATTACATATTCGATTACCGACGATTGCATCGGCTGTACTCGCTGCGCCCAGCACTGCCCGGCAGACGCTATCGAGATGAAACCGTACCAACAACATGAAATCGACCCGGAAAAATGTATTCGTTGCGGTACTTGTAAAAACGTCTGTCCATCAGATGCGATTAAGGTGGAATAATAACAATGTCATTATAAGGCATAAATATGCTTCGATTAACAATTGACAACCAAACAGTGGAGGTACCGCCCGGCTCGACCATTCTCGATGCCGCTCGGAAACTGGGCATCGACATACCTGCCTTATGTTTCCGGAACGGTTGCGAACCTTCCACATCCTGCCTCGTCTGCGTGGTCAGGATCAACCATCAGGAGCGTCTCGTACCATCTTGCGCGACACTCGCCGAGGACGGTATGCGGGTACAAAGTGAAACGGATGACATCCATCAGGCCCGCCGTACTGCCCTTGAACTATTGTTGAGCGACCATCTCGGCGATTGCATTGGGCCATGCCGGAGTATATGCCCGGCCGGTATGAACATCCCACTAATGATTAGACAGATTGCCCGCGGTGCCTTCCGTGATGCCATCGTAACCGTCAAACGCGACATCGCTTTGCCGGCGGTTTTAGGGAGAATTTGTTCCACGCCCTGTGAAAAGGGATGCCGCCGTAAAGAATACGATGACGCCGTGGCTATTTGCTTATTGAAACGTTATGTCGCCGATATCGACCTGGCCGACAACAATCCTTACCTGCCTGCCTGCAAGGATGAAACCGGCAAAAAAGTGGCAATCGTCGGCTCCGGACCGGCTGGACTAACCGCGGCCTATTACCTCCGACAGGAGGGAATCGCCTGCACAATCTTCGACGACCATAAGAAACCCGGCGGAATGCTGCGATACGCTGTGCCTGAGGAAAAACTGCCTCGTGCGGTGCTTGATGATGAGATTGCCCTGATTGAAAAACTTGGCGTCCGTTTCAGATTGTCCACAAAGATCGGCAGGGACATAGCTTGGCCTGACATCCGAAATGAGTTTGACGCCGTCCTGATAGCCATAGGCGAAATTAAGCCTGATAAAGCTGATATATTACAACTCGAAACTGATAAAAATGGGTTGAAAATAAACAAAAAAACCAACCAAACCTCTCTGCCGAATGTCTTTGCCGCCGGCAGCATAGTTCGTCCCGGAAAAATGGCGGTGCGGGCCGTAGCCGACGGAAAGACAGCCGCCGTCTCCATTACCCAATACCTCTTCTATCAGCCACTAATCGGTATCCCGAAACCCCTCTCTGTTCACATCGGTCGTCTCCGGGAGGGTGAAATTGAGAAATTCATGATTAACGTTTCTGCCGACGGGCGAAGCAATCCTGAAAAGAACAACCCGACAGGACTTTCCGCCGAACAGGCCCAACGTGAAGCTCGACGCTGCCTGCATTGCGATTGCCGTAAATACGATACCTGCAAGTTAAGAATTTATGCGGAAAAATACAGGGCCAGGCCGAATCGTTATAAGCAAACCCGACCCATCTTCGAGCAAAACATTCAACACCCCGAAATTATCTTTGAGACTGGTAAATGTATCAACTGCGGCCTGTGCGTACAGATAGCTGCCGCTGCCGGGGAAAAACCGGGATTAACCTTTGTCGGGCGAGGTTTTGATGTACATGTACAGGTACCTTTTCATGACAGCCTCAAAAAGGCGCTCACTAAAACCGCTGTCCAATGTGCCGCCGCCTGTCCTACCGGCGCCCTGTCCCTTAAAGACAAATAAATATCTTAAAAACACTGTACCGTTAAAAATAATACAAAATGATGGGTTGAAAACTACTTCTTTTCAAAAAAGATTTTCTCACTCTTAACCACCCGCGGCGCCCAGATTTTCACATTGTCGATCTTGCCTGTATCGTCAAATGAACCAAAACCAATCCGGCCCAAACGGAAACTCTTATCCTCGGCAATCATCAGTGGATTGTTCATGTCATCGAAATAAACTATGATGGTCCCGGCGGAAGTGTCGCGTTCCAGACGTACCCTGTGCCAGACTTGTTTGCCCCAGTCGATACCCTTTGTCGTCTTTTTGGCTATGGCTGTACGTGGTTGATTGTTGACAATGAATATGTTGTGGGCATGGGGATCGGCACGGGTGGCGATATGAACGTAGTAAAATTCGCTTGGGTCTTGAAAATTCAGGAACATACACATATCTCTGTGGCCGTATTCTTTCCCCGTTTGAAACAAATCGGCTTCCAGGATAAAATCGCCAAACAGCTTACCTGACAGCAGCCCCAACACCCGCGGCGAACGGACCTTGGGCTTATATTTACCCGGCCCCAGAAACTCCAGCGCCCCACCGCTCTTGCCCTGCTCGCTGAATTCCCACTTGGCGGCATCAGCGAACTCAAAATCATCCAGCGACCCTGCCTCATCAAAACTTTGTGAATAAACCAATTGATAATCGGTGGGGATATTCATCCCCGACTGCCCGGTCATTCTTCCAACTCCCCGTACCCGCATCGGAACCGCATACAATGACTTCCGGGCCGTAATGAACAGCATCTGGTTATCTTTGCCCCCGAAGCAGACATTCGACGGTTTCTCGGGCGTATCAATCGTCTCGATTTTATTGCCGTCCCTGTCATACACCACAACGACACGGGTAGTCAGGTAGATATTGCCCTCAGTGTCGATAGTCATCCCATCTGAACCTTCCGGAGCGAAAAGCCTCTTATTCGAAAGGGTCCCGTCCGAGTTGACGGTATAGACATAAGTCTTTTTATCACCGGGATCTGTTACATAAAGCGTTTTACCATCCGGCGTACCGATCATGCCATTCGGCCAAACGTAATCATCGATCACCCGAATAACCTTTTTCCGGTCGGGCGTGAGATAATAAACATGTCCACCGTCCTGTCCTTTCTCGACCTGGCCATACACGGGATCGCTAAAATAAATACCGCCTTTCGGATCGGCCCAGAGATCGTTGGGTTTATTGAATCGCCTGTTATTATACTTGTCCGCTAATATCTTCACGCTGCCTTGCGTATCAATCGAGACTATGCGCCGGTTATCACCTTCACAGACAAGTAAATTACCGTCTTTGTCAAAGAACAAACCGTTCGCCCCTCCCGAATTCTCGCGGAACGTTGTCAGCCTCCCGTCTGTTGACCATTTATGAATCCGATTATTGGGGACATCCGTAAAATAGACGTTTCCCCTGGCGTCTGCCGCCGGCCCTTCGGTGAATTTAAAACCCCCGGCCAATTTTCTCACCTTGCCGCCCGGCGCCACTACACTCGCAGTTGCGCCGTAATTTTCAAACTCTTTATCCAGTTGTTCTTTTCCCTGCGGTCCTTCATAAATCAGCATTCGGAACTTGAACAGCGAGCTTTCGCCTTTCTTTAGTGTAAGGTTCAATGGCTGTGGATTTTTCACCTTCCTGGCCTTCTGAAATACATACTGTCCCAAGGGATTGGCGGTGAAACACCCATAACCGCGGGCATGCCAATAGGTCGGATAATTCACACTTCGCGGATGTTGAAATATGGCTATACCATATTTCTTACCTGCCTTCCGGCCTTCCAGCCGCATCCATTTAGCCCGTTTGCCCCAGACGTTTTTTTCGGTTTCTTCTCCGTTCGAGCTTAAATATCGTCCTGTGCCCCTCTCATTCAGCCAGTGGGCCACGCGCACCGCGAACATACCTTCCTTGTTGTCCACGAATACAACTTCTTTCGTTACCGCCTTAAGTATGATGGTAAAATCAATTGCATATTGAGCCTGGCCCTCGACAGCCGAAAAAATCATTTCCCTGTTTTCTTCCAACAGTACCTTGCCGTCCATGCCAACCCAGTACATAAGTGTGGAAAGCGTACCCTTACCGACCCCGCCTTTCATTTTGGTCGTTTTAATATGTTTTATCGCAGGCAGTGGATCACGGCTGTTCCCCCAGAATTTCTCTTCTTCAATATCGACCGTAAAATACATCCCGATATGATGTGGGTGATCTGTTCGCTCGCCCTCCACTTTCACAAACGGATACCCGCGATTCAGGATCACGCCCGAAGGCGAATAT
>DAOWIP010000493.1 GCA_030640865.1 Sedimentisphaerales bacterium
GCAATGATGTCGTTAATCTAAAGGATTATAGTGCGTTAACGTCTCAGTGGTCGGAGAAAAATCCCGCTTATAGTTATCACTACGTTGACATTACCGGCGGCAGCGATTCCAATCCGGGCACTTTCGAGTTGCCGTGGAGAACTATGGACAAAGTTAATGATATGATGGGTTCTTACGGACCGGGAACCTGTGTTTTCTTCAAACGCGGTGGTACCTGGACTGACGAGGATTTATATGCTATGAAGATAGCGGGTACGGAGCAGGCACCGATAACCTTTGGCGCTTATGGTCTGGACGATTCCCGGCCGCTGTTGTCTTACAAGAGCATAGCTGTCAGAAGTGCCCGGCATATTATTATCAGGGACCTGAAAATTGATCACGGTGATATAACGGTAACATCATCGTGCCTGGCTGATGCCACCTGTTATATTCAGGTGATTAACAATGAGTTGAGCAACAGCGGAAACAACGCTATCAAGTTCCGCGAGTTCGTCCACCACACGGCTACCGTGGACAACATTGTTTATGACTGGCACTCCAACGACGGTGTAAGTATTCACGATTCTTCCAGTGAGCCGGTAGGTTCTCATCATTGGGTCATTGACAATATCTTTCCCGGTAATGTCAATGGTGCGGAAGACGCGATTGACTTTGCCTCGGACTCCCTGAGCGGTTATCCCGCCGGGCAGGACGTAAAAATCATTGGAAACCATATAAGCGGTAGTAGGCTGGCCGGTGTGGCGGCATGCCATAGCGGCAAGTACGTCTGGATTATCGGAAACCTGATTACTAAGTGTGGTACCAGTGGAGCAGGCGCGATTTTGGCTTCTCACAATTCTAATATTTATCGCTGGATAAGGATAAGCGGCAATATTCTGTGGAACAACGTTAGACCCGTGAACCTTGGCTCAGGCAAGTTATGGCTTAAGAACAATATGCTTATGGAGCATGGTAAGGGGCTGGTCATAAACAGCACCCTGCAGAGTACTGTTATCAGACAAAATATCATTAACTCAGATTATTCCCATGCTGTTGTGTTTTATTGCGATGTTGTCAATGGGATGTTGGATGAAATGGATTATAACTGGTTTTCCTACGATGACGGCCATTCGCCCTGCCGGATCAAAATTTGTTGTACTCCAGAGAAAATTATATATTTGCACCAGTGGCAGGCTGAATATGGTTTTGATTTGCATTCTCACTGTGATCCTATAAGTGGTATTTCTTATCCACCCGACAGTACATATTCAGACCCGACGACGTGGACAGGCGAAGCGTTTTTTGATCATTTCAGGCCCGCCCCGGGCTGGCAGGGGTACTCCGACAACAGGGGCGCGTTTGACGCCGATGGTAATCGGCTCGGAATGGAAATAGAACCTTTCGAGGGATATAGTGAAAACGACGGTTACGGCTGGGAAGGCCCACCTATCGTACAGAAACGCTATCCCATAAACAAGTGAACCGATCGGGTATAACAACTTTTTAAAAAGAGATAAAAAATTATGCAGGTAGCGTTAGTTGGTTTGACTCAATCAGGTAAGTCGTCTTTGTTCTCGGCAGTCGCGGAGGGCCATGTTCATTCGGATGCCGGCCTGGCGCACCATGTGGACAAGGCTGTCGTTAAGGTGCCGGACTGCCGACTGGACAAACTTAGTGAAATATTCAAGCCTAAAAAAACCACGCCTGCCACTATAGAGTTTCTCGATCTGCCGGGCCTGAGTTTTATCGACGAACCCGGCCGTCATGACGCTCGCCGCACTGTTGCCAACGCTCGGCAGGCTGACATGCTTGTTATTGTGCTTCGGAATTTCGAAAGTGATTCGGTAGCGGTCTATCGCGACCGTATCGACCCGCAAAAGGACCTTGACGAACTGAAATCCGAACTGTTTCTCGCTGACCTGGAGCTTGTTGCCAATCGTATCGAAAAACTGAAAAAGTCCGTCGCCAAACCCACTAAAACACAGGGGAATGATCGACACGAACTGGAACTGATGCGCCGTTATAGTGAAACGCTGGAAAATATCCAGCCGTTGAGCACTGTGATTGCGTCGCCTGAAGAGGAGAAGTTTGTTCGTAGTTTTGGTTTTCTCACGATGAAGCCGATACTAATTGTGCTCAATGTCAATGAGGACAAGATCGCTCAACCCGCCGATATTACAGCCGAGCAGGCTGGAGGTGATGTTCTGGTACTCTCGGCCTCATTGGAGGCGGAGTTGGCGGCATTGGAGTCTGAGGAGCGAGGCGTCTTTCTTGAGGATATGGGTATTAAGGAAATTGCTCGAGACCGTCTTATACGTATATGCTATCAATCGGTCAATCTGATTTCCTTTCTCACGGTTGGCGCCGATGAGGTGCGGGCCTGGACCGTACCGGCCGACTGCCCAGCCGTTGAGGCCGCCGGCGCTGTTCACAGTGATATACAACGCGGATTCATTCGGGCCGAGACAGTACATTACGACGATTTTATCGCTGCCGGCGATATGAAGGCCGCCAAGGCCGTCGGCAAAGTCCGCCTTGAAGGCAAAACCTACGCAGTTAAGGACGGCGATATTATTAACTTCCGATTTAATGTGTAAAAGTAACGCCAGACATAAGCGATTATGACGGGTTGCTTGAACATGGAAAGGAAGTTTGCACCAATGGCAAAGAATAAATATCCATTAGTCCCGTAAAGCAGAACAATCACTGCTCCTGCTTTCACTTTTTTACACGTTCAGCCACAGTGTGCGGGCAAGGTCGGCGTTAATATGAACCGCAGCCGTATCGGCAATACCTGTGTCAGCGTTGACAAAGGCGTTTTGACCTCGCTGAATCATAATAACTCTGCCTTCGCCATTCCGGGCGTTGACATTACCATAAATTTTATTCCCAACAA
>DAOWIP010000406.1 GCA_030640865.1 Sedimentisphaerales bacterium
AAGAGCGGGCGATGACATGGCCGGCGTCAAGAGTCAGCAGCTCGGACAAGCTAAAAAGGTTATCGCCGACGATAGTCTGCCGCAGAGCGTATAAACGCGAGGTGTTATAACGGGAATCGAAGATAACACGGCCGTTCTCCCAGCGAAACGCCTCGAAGTTAGTGGCAAGGCCCTCGTCCAGCCAGGCAGGCAGATAGAACTCGAACAACTCATTACTGAACTGGTGCCAGCCTTCATGGGCCAGAACAGAGAAATTTGCCTTGCGAGTAAGATTGTAAGCCACGCAGGCCCTGTTGAAATAGTAGGCACCGGATTTGATCTTTAAAAAATGCACGGCGTGCGGCCCGGTCCAATAGCGGGTAAAGTCCTCCCACTGAGAACGGTTCCGAAAGAAATAGACCTGAAACTTATAATCCGGCCTGGTAGTCTTACCGAGTATCGCGGTATAATCGCGAAAAGCCGAGTCCAAAAAGACCGGTACTTTCCGAAGAATCAGCGGATCACTCAAGGTGGTATAAATCTTATAGTGTCTTGTGGTGATGGTCAGGCCGCCGCCGCTACGGTCCTGTATGAACTCGGGCAGATTCCAGGGGGCGACAGTTTTGACCGCCGGCAGCCGAATGAGCATATCCTCAAGATATTGATTGTCTCGCGACGGCTGAAGGTTTTGTGGCGGACGGTCGGCCCGCTGATCGAGAAGGGGGAACATCGGCTCCCGACAGCCGTAAAGAGTCAATGTTACAAGCGTGATACAAAATAATCGTAAAAGAAAAATACGCATCGGATATGTGCTCTGTGTACCCTGTGGGATATATAAAAACGTAACCGTACTCAATCAATAATCCTTTTTTCGCTATTTGCTCACGTCCACACCGAGTTCCTTTAACCTCGCCGCGGCGTTTAGATAATGAGCGGTCAACCAGAAAACGGTCCAGCTTTCCTGGTATCCGCCACGCATGGTAGAGATATCATCAAGTGGGCCTCGCAGCGCAAAATTCGTGTGTTGTATTTGTTCGCCGTGACTTCCGAACGGGTCCATAAGCTGTCCGCAGGATCGGTACAAAACCAGCGCGAGCTTCATTAAATCCTCACGCCCCGTAATCTGACCGAACTGATAGATGTCGGGAGCAAAAAATACACCGTAAGCGTCAATGTGCTGATTTTGTGGAGAAACAACCGTCCAGCCCGTAGTCCTGAATCCATTATCCCGCAATCTGCCCGCCGGTAAATCAATATCCCATATAACGGTATAGCTGATTGTTACATAAAGGGCGTGTTCCGCGGCCTGGAGAAATG
Organism: Sedimentisphaerales bacterium; assembly: GCA_030640865.1. GTDB lineage: Bacteria > Planctomycetota > Phycisphaerae > Sedimentisphaerales > SM23-30 > DAOVXR01. The sequence continues at coordinate 1,297 of DAOWIP010000406.1, forward strand.
TTTTATCTTCCGTTAGCAGATACAACGCCAGGAATCCCTGAAACGCCGCATAAGCTCCTTCTTTATCTTCGCAACTGGCATCGCAAGTGCCGCCCCAATATGGCTCGCGCATCGAAAGGTGTCGCTGACAGTACACCCGTCCCGCCTTGATTGCGGCCTGTCGAAAACCATCTTTATCGAAAAGACGGGCAGCCTCACAAAGCGGCGCGATAAAGAATGCCTCGTTTGTTGATTTTGGCCGCCAGTCGTTTTGCAATATTCGCTGCGAATGAAACTCACACGCTTTACGGAGAAATTGTTCCCATTTACGTGAGTCGAGTCCGGTTTTGCGGGCCGTTCGTATCGCCCAGGCGAAATTGGCCATCGCCTGGCCCTGGGACAGAAGATTGGCGTTAGACCATTGTTTCTCATTTGCTTTATACCATATATAAAAACCTTGTTTGTTGAAAATCGTTTGAGAGAGAAAATCGAGGCTTTTTTGTACTTTCACCGACCACTGGGGATCGTCCAGTTCAGGGCTTAGTACCTGTAGTGCGTACCCGAGCGATGCCGCCTGTCCGCACCAGCCCATAACCAGGGCATTACGATTGGGATACTTGCGAAAACCGGCAACCTCATCAGACTCATACCAGCGTGTCAGGGCAAATCGGTACTTGGCCTCTATGATCTCCGAAAATGAGGGTAATCCCTGTGTACTGAATGGTGAGAAAAGTTGAAGGCTGCTTTGCACCGGAGTACAGAAACCAGCCCCTTCAGTTTGTACGGGAAAGACCTCAAGATAAAATGTTTTCTCAATAACAGTCCCTGGAGGGACGTTCAGATAGGCGTTCGGGTAAGGTGTAAAACCAGATTGGACAGCCTTTATGACACTTCTTTTGCCGTTCGAGGCACAAGGGCCGGACAGAAGTGTCAAATCGGTTACCCCATCCCCCGCGGTAACACCAAGAGACCACCATTGGTCGCGCACCGAGCCATAGGGTGCGAGCGAGGGCAGCGTATGGATGGCGGCGCCCCATCGTCCCTTATCGTCATCCCACTCCGCAAACGCGAACGGCATGGGATAGCGATGTTCTTCAAAAAGCGCCTCATCTCCAGGCTCTCCGTGAAATATCGGTACGCGGCCGCTTTTTTCACCGGATGGATTCCCGTAATATATAATGCCGGGCAAAAGGATTCTCTTTGTCAACGTCGGCACCTGGAACCGCACCGCGAGTGTGCATCGGGGCAACGTCTTATCGCCCAGCCAGGTAAAACGCCGTGTACAACGGATCAGGTTGCCTTCCCTGCGATATGCGTCCCGCAGACGCCATGTCCCGGCGGTAAGTTTCAGTTCACCTTCCAGAATCGTCCAGGGACCCGTTTGGCGAATCTCACTCGGACTCGCGTACTGCCAACCGCAAGGCCAATTATCCTTCCAGTCAACCGCTATCGACCATAGTCCTTCAGGTGCTGATGTGAGCAGCTTTTTACCCTCAATGGCCAACTCAACACGGATTTTACCTTTCTCTTTGGGGCATGAGAAAGACATCTCACCCTGGGCACTTAAAGAAGCAACATGCAGTATCAGATACAGGGTAACCAGCAAATTTGACTTGCGATTTAACATACTATTTCCCAAACAGGGACGCCCGCGTCAAAAGTTCTTTGCCCCCTCGATTTTGGAGCGTGGGGGTTGTTTTTGCACCGTTTTTCGGACTTTTGGTGGTTGCATCAACAGGTATTATTGTAACATTTTAGCCATCTGCGGCAGTTTAGAAAATTGTGCAAAAACACCTCTCTGAAATACAGAAAGGTGCCACCCAAGAGGTTTTAATCACATTTGGCTAAAATGTTACGTATTATTTAGAACCGGCGGTAATATCCAGCATTTTTTTCAGGGCTTTTCGGGCGTCGTGTTTGATGTCTTCCGAAACGGTGATTTTATTGGGCAGTTCCACATCCTCCGGCGCCTTTACATATTCGCCGACCTGGTCGAGTATCCAGGCCAGATGGGCCGGATCGATTCGGGACATGGATTTGCACAGGCAGGCGGTCTCGCTTAACAAACGAACCCTGATATTACGCGGAGCCATTTCGTTTTTCAGACGGTTGACCATATTCACTTCTGTGCCGACTGCCCAACTGCTGCCCGCCTCGGCTGCACGGATGACATTAAGGATTTGTTCGGTA
>DAOWIP010000566.1 GCA_030640865.1 Sedimentisphaerales bacterium
ATAAAGTTGATAAGTCCAAATTATGAAAAAGCTGAAAATATCGAAGAAGTAATCGAAATATGTAACCGCTGGGAAGAAAAACGGAATAATCTGGATTATCAGATCGACGGTATGGTAGTAAAAGTCGATAGCTTCGAACAACAGCGACAATTAGGCCAAACGAGCCGGGCGCCGCGATGGTGCATCGCGTATAAGTTCGCGGCAGAACGGGCAGAAACAATAGTGGAAAGTATCACGGTGCAAGTGGGCAAGACCGGTACACTTACGCCGGTGGCGAACCTGAAACCGGTACACCTGGCGGGTACGACGGTGAGCCGGGCCAGTCTGCATAATTTCGACGAGGTCAAACGAAAAGACATCCGCGAAGGCGACACAGTACTGATAGAAAAGGCCGGCGAGATTATCCCGCAGGTCGTCGAAGTCCTCAAAGAAAAACGACCAAAAAACAGCAAACCCTTTCCCGTGCCGAAAGAGTGTCCGGAATGCCATAGCCCGGTAACAAAAGATGAAGACGGTGTGTATGTTCGCTGCGTCAATCCGGGTTGTCCGGGCCAGTTGGTTGAACGGCTGCGGTACTTTGCCGGGCGGGACCAGATGGATATCGAAGGGCTGGGCGTCGCACTGATTGAACAATTGGTCGCTAAAGGTATGCTGAAAAACTTCGCTGATATTTACCGGCTGAAAAAAGAAGAAGTGGCCAAGCTCGAGCGGATGGGCGAGAAGTCGGCGGAGAACCTTATCAATGCAATCGAGGCAGGCAAGGGCCAATCGCTGGGGCGGGTGATTTCAGGACTGGGGATGCCGCACGTTGGCAACCGGGCGGCACAAGTGTTGGCAGAGGAGTTCGGAAACATTAAAGAGCTAATGGCGGCGGACGTCGAAAGGCTGGAGCAAATCGACGAGATCGGGCCGGTAATGGCGCAGAGTATCTTTCAGTTCTGTAACGATAAACGAACCCACTCAATAATTGAGGATTTGATAAACGTCGGCCTTAAAATGCCGGGGCCGAAAAAAGCCGAAAAAAAAGAAGGCATATTAACCGGCAAGACCATAGTGGTAACAGGTTCTGTTGAGGGGTACACACGCGGGCAAATGGAAGAACTGATTACAACTCACGGCGGTAAGGCAACGGGCAGTATCAGTAAAAAGACCGATCTGGTGGTCTATGGCGAAAACCCGGGCGGCAAACTGGCCAAGGCGGAGCAATTGGGTGTGGAGACGATGACGGCAGTAGAGTTTTTGGAAATGTTGTAACATTTTAGTCAGACAACATGGGCTAAAGCCCATCCTACGGGAATAATGACGAATTAAGAAACCAGAATGAGGAATGAATAACGAAGTCCGAATGATGAATGACAGAAAATCGGTCAAAGAGCACCTCTCTGAAATACAGAAAGGTGGCACTTAGTTGGAATACCATGCTTTAGCTTGCTTATGCTTCGCATAAGCTACGCGAAAACATGCCCCCCGACGTGAGTAATCTCAAATGGCGGGCATGGCCCGCCCTACAAAAGAACCCCCGCTTGACAGCAGGGGCTATATGGTGCGATACATCGCGCCCTTAACTGGTAAGAGTGGATTATGGCAAAATTACGGATGTCGTGGCCGAATCGGATTACACTGGGCCGGATATTTATGACCGGTCCGTTTGTAATCGCGATGCTGAATATTAATGAGCCGCAGTATCAGCCGTGGGCACGGTATGGTGCGCTGGCAGTTTTTGTGGTTATCGCCATCAGTGACGGACTGGACGGATTCCTGGCACGGCGAAACAACAGCGTTACCATGTTAGGAACATTCCTGGACCCACTGGCGGACAAGCTATTGATTACCTGCTGCTGCCTGCTGCTGGCGGCCAAAAAAACCGCTGTACCGGGTATGGAACTTCCCGACTGGGTGGTCGTGCTGATCATCGGCAAAGACCTTTATATTACATTGGGGTTTGTTGTTGTCTATCTGATCACCTCGGAGATGAAAATCGCTCCGGTAACGATGGGCAAGGCCTGTACCACACTGCAAATTTCGATGGTTGCCGCCATCCTGTTATGGCCGGACGTTAGAGGGTTGTTTCCAGGGTTTTCATACGTAGTCCTGTTTTTGTGGTGGTCGGCGGCGGCATCGGCAGTAGGAAGCGTGATTATCTATACCCGAAAAGGAACACAGTATCTGAACGAATTCGAACAACAAATGATGAAAAATAAGTAACTAAAGTTTTACAAAAGCCTTGAAATAGCGTAT